>JAGLDC010000110.1 GCA_023145965.1 bacterium
AGAAGAGGGATACTAAACGGATTTGTCGATCTATATAATCGCGCAGGCGGTGGTTTTACACATATTGCAACCTTCGATTCCTCGCGGTTATGGTATGTTGTCGATGCGGAATTCGCCGACAATCGAAACGATATTATCTATGAAATCGCCGTAGGGGCAAATCTTGTATTCGCCCAACCACCGGGCGATCACAAGGATCGCCCCTACAAAACCAAATATATCTGGCAACCCGACGAATCCGTCGGTTCCGGCGTGTATCTCGTCCGCGTAACATTCCCTCAACAGAAGGCTTCAGCCGTTTGCAAAAAGGTAGTTTACCTTAAATAAAAACCTTATTTACTGAAGCGAGTCGGCTAAACTGCCGGGCAATTCGGTTGAATGCCGGACGAAAATAAAAAAATCAGATAAATATTCCATTTATCGTCATAATTGCATTTTTTAATTAAAGAATTCCCTTGACATTCTTTTATATCTGATCTATGATATAGAGTGAACATATGTTCGACATTGGAGGTTAAGTGGAAAGTAAATTGACAAAAAAACAACAAGAAGTTTTTGACAAAATTCTCGAACTAATACAAGACCAAGGATACTCTCCAACAGTTAGAGAGATCGGTACAGCATTGAAAAAAGCGCCTAGTACAATTCACAAGATAATATTAACTCTGGAAAATAAGGGCTTTATTTCGCGCAGAAAGGGTTCATCGAGGGGGATTTCAGTTGAAAACCAAAATAGAAGCACAACATTTATTCCCATATTGGGAAGTATTGCCGCAGGTGATCCTATAATAGCCGAAGAACACTTCGATGGATGTATCGAGATCGATAGTTCCATCGTCGGGCGCGGAGAACATTTTGCACTCAAAGTCAAGGGCGATAGCATGATCGAGGCCAATATACTCGATGGTGATACTGCAATTATTCGTTCTACTCCGGAAGCTCGTTCAGGAGAGATTATCGCTGTCTTAATCAACAATGAAGCCACACTCAAGCGATTATCTCTTGATAATGGGCAGCCAATGCTCTATCCAGAAAACAGAGCATATCAGCCTATCGAACTTACAGAAAAGAAAGGCCCAGTGCGTATTCTTGGCCGCCTTACCGCAGTGATTCGGAAGTATTAGATTATTCTTCTTATGTCTGTAATATCATACGTTTAATAATGTTATAGTTTATTATATAATATTATACTTTATTATAATTGCATATCATTATATTATACAATTTGTTATAAGTATTTATTATCACATTCCCAGTTCCCCCGGATTAATATTATCTCTTCAGGACACTTCTAAATACGATTATACTTGCGCAGTTTTCTTTTTGAAATTATTATACTTGTTAATTAATTAGGAGGAAACTATGTTCACTATAAGAGTTATCGGTGAATTTTCAGCAGCGCATAAAATCGAGGGTTATCCGGGTGACTGTTCTAATCTTCACGGTCATAATTGGAAAGTCAGGTTAACGATAAAAACGAACGAACTGGATGATTTAGGGCTTTCTTGCGATTTCCGCAAAGCAAAATCCATCCTGAATCAAGTGTTAAAAGAGCTCGACCATAAATTCCTCAATGATCATCCATGGCTTAAAGGGGGTAATCCCTCCTCTGAAAGACTCGCTAAAGCTATATATAATAATGCATTACCTTTGTTGCCCCCTATGATGATATTGGATTCTGTCGAACTCTTCGAGTCTGATAGATCGAGCGTTGAATACCGTGAGAATTAAACTATGTTGAAGGTATCTGAGCTTATAGAAACCCTTATTGGTGAAGAACCTTATGCTGGCTTTCCCTGTTTTCTTATACGTCTTTCGGGGTGCAATCTAGCCTGCAATTGGTGTGATACTCAAGCCAAAAATATAATTTCCACCGAATTCACCGTCGATACACTCGTTCGAATGGCAATTGAATCTCGAAGGCCTTGGGTATTGCTTACAGGAGGCGAGCCTCTCATCCAGCAGGAATGTCCCATACTTGCATTTAGACTACTCGATTCAGGAATGAATGTCCTTGTAGAAACCAATGGCACTATGGACATTTCGATTCTTCCAAAGCGTGTTATTAAATCTGTCGATAATAAAACCCCATCGAGTGGCCACGCAGATAGTTTTAATGAGGTAAACCTTCAACACCTCTCTGCCAACGATGCGCTTAAGTTTGTAATAGCCGACCATAAGGATTTTGATTGGGCAATACAACAGGTCGATAGTTTTAACTTATGGGATAAAACTCAAATAGTATTTTCCCCGGTTTCAAATGAACTCGACCCTACAATTCTTGCGCAATGGATAATTCAATCGAAATATCCAATAAGGCTTTCGACTCAATTTCACAAATTATGGCAAATCCCATAAAAAGAAAGGTTCACTATGTCGCATAATAACAGGGCGGTGGTGCTTCTTTCGGGTGGAATCGATTCAACAGTCTCAGCGGCTATCGCTAAAAAAGAGGGCTATGACCTTTTCCTGTTACATTTCGATTACGGCCAACGCACTGAAATTAAAGAAAGGTCTTGTTTTACAGCTATAGGCAAAGTCTTTCGTGCAAAAAGGCAGGAAATAACAAATGTTCGTTTTCTCAAATGGATTGGACATTCCAGCCTCACTGACCAAAAGATACCGGTGCCGTTTTGCGATCCCGAAGGTATTCCCAACACCTATGTTCCCTTTCGCAATGGGATTTTTCTTTCTTTGGCAGCTGCTTGGGCGGAAACCGTTGGAGCAAAAGCTATTTTTATTGGCGCTATGGAGGAGGATGGACCCGGATACCCTGATACTACGGCCAAATTCCTCGAATCAATGGAGAAATCCATTAACCTCGGGCGAAAACCCGAGTCGGCATGCAAGATAATCGCACCGCTTATACATTTGTCAAAATCAGAGGTGGTTACAAAAGGGGCCAAACTCCTTGTGCCATTCGGAATGACATGGAGTTGCTATAAATCTGAGGATATCGCTTGCGGTCTTTGCCAAAGTTGCACAATGCGGAGGCGCGCCTTCAAAGAAGCTGGAATCAAAGACCCGATTGGATATAGAGTTTAGATAGGAGTCAGTTTGAAGACAATCAATTTTATTTTCGCCGTACATCTACATCAGCCGGTAGGTAATTTCGAAGGTGTGTTTGAATACGCCACAAAACAGGCTTATGAACCTTTAATTCGTTTAATGCACAATAATCCAGAATTTCCATTTACTATCCATACCTCGGGCCCCCTTTGGGAGTATTGGGATGACCACCATCCAGTGATCTTCGAACTGGTAGGCGAAATGGTCGAACGCGGCCAGCTCGAGCTCTTAGGTGGAGGTTTTTATGAACCTATACTCGCTGTTATTCCCCGCCGCGATGCTATAGCGCAACTTAAAATGATGTCCGATTTCCTTGAAGATCGTTTTAAAAAGCGCCCTCGCGGAATATGGCTCACCGAGCGTATCTGGGAACCTCACCTACCCGCCTTGCTAGCCGAAGCCGGTGTCGAATTCACTATCACAGATGACTATCATCTTAAAAGTGTGGGCATCACCGGTGAGGATCTACTCGGGCATTATATCACCGAAGAATCAGGCAAAGTCGTCAATATCTTTCCCGTTTCGGAAAACCTTCGTTACCTTATTCCTTTCTCGAAAGCACAAAATTCTATTGAATTTCTAGCTCGCTCAGCGGATGATTCCGGTGAAAGGCTCTTCGTATTCGGGGATGACGGCGAAAAATTCGGGCTTTGGCCGGGAACCAATAAATGGGTATGGGATGAAGGATGGATGCGCCGTTTCATCGAGGGTATTCTGGCAAACCGCGAGGTCATAAGGTTAAAATCATTCGGCGAATGGCTCGATGAAAAACCCCCTTTGGGTAAGGCATATCTACCTTCTATAAGCTATTTTGAGATGAGTGAATGGACGCTACCAGCTAAGCTTTCGGCGAGATTCTCACGCAAAGTCCATGAACTTCGAGATTCTGGTCAACTAGAGGACTGGCGTCCTTTCCTGAAAGGCGGATTCTGGCGTGGGTTTCTCACAAAATATCCTGAATCCTCTTGGATGCACAAACGCATGTTTCGCGCAAGTCGTATCGTAGCCGAAAGCGACAATCTCGATCTAGAGGCCAATAAAGCTCTCTACAGAGCACAGTGCAATTGCGCCTATTGGCATGGCGTTTTCGGGGGGTTATACCTCCCCCACCTCCGTCGAGGGATCTTTGATAATATAATCAATGCGGAAAGACTTGCCTATAGCCAGGATTCTTCCATCAAAACCGAACGAGAGGATATAGATTGCGACGGTCACGACGAGGTTTTTTTGGGCGATAAGAATTTACAGATTTTTATAAAACCATCCGATGGTGGAAAGATTTATGAAATCGATCTACTTCACTGTAACCGAAATATTATCGATGTGCTTTCTCGTCGCAGAGAAGGCTACCACGAACTTGTTCACGAATCAAATGGAAAGAAAACAGAAGCCTCCTCCTCCATCCACGACATTGTTCGCTCTAAGGAGTCGAATCTCGAACAATTGATACACTATGATTGGTTCGAAAGGCGTTGGCTTGTTGACCATATACTCGATCCGAACGCCACTCCCATCGAGCTGCGCAACTGTGATTTCAATGAGCTGGGAGACTTTGCCAATAGACCTTTCGATATAGTCCTTGGCCCGGAAACAAATGAACAGAAAGCAAAAGTAGTCCTACGGAGAAACGGTAATTTCTGTGATGCGGGCCAGAAGCTACCGCTGAGTATCGAGAAAACAATTATTTTTAATTCAGAAGAGAATTCGATCGGTGTCGAATATCGTTTGAAAAATCAATCATCTCGTGAAATATCGCTGAAATTCGCCGTAGAAAACCATCTTTCGTTAATGAGCCGGGATAATCCCTCGGCCTATTTTTTAATACCAAACACCAACGCGCATCGTATCCGACCCGGTGAAATACATGAATTCAAGGGAATAGAAAATTATAGCCTCATCGAAGAAACCGACGGCTTTAAAATAAACGCCTCACTCGATTCTGCCGAACTCTGGATGTTTCCAATAGAAACCGTTAGCAACTCTGAAAATGGCTTCGAGCGAGTATATCAGGAAACAAGCCTACTGCATATATGGGATATTGTGATCTCTGCTGATAATGAACATCGCCTTAATCTCGAATGGCGAATAAGAAAGTAAATTTTATATGTTGGTTTTATCCGGTAAATTGTTATTCCATAAAAAACGAAATCGCCCGAAGAATTGATTACTCCATATTTGAATATAACAACCAGTTTGGGAATCTATTATACAATATTAATATGGAAAACAAAAACCGGTAGAACATGATTTAAGGAAATAAATTTTATCTTGGTTCTATTTTTAAAAAGATTATCAATATGCAGTTAAGTCGATTTTGTAATATTTTTTTATTATAAGAAAATTTTCTCTTGTCTCTCATAAATAGTATTGTATATTAAAAAATATGTTAATCGCGATTAGAATTTTATATGTTTAGTTCAAAAAATAAATATCGCATCAAATCTATAGAGAAATCTGCTTTAGGCTGTTTTACACTCGATGGAAAAGGTCGGTTTCTGCAGACCAATAAAACCCTGCTCGAAATTTTAAAAATACAAGACAAAACAGTCATCGGTAAAACCTTAACAGATATCTTCCCATCGGAACTAAAAAAAGAAATCGTAAATGCACTCAGTTCAGCCCTCGAAGGTAATGAAATTCGGTTATCAATAGATTATTTGCCCACCAAAAACAGCTATCCGTCGTTAATCCTGATTCTACGGCCTATACAGTCAGACCTTGCCAGAATAGATGGTATTATCGAGGACGTTAGCTCAAAAAAAACGACCGATTTAGCACTCAAAGAAAGCGAAAAAAATTTTAGAAGTCTTATCGAACGAACTAATGACGGAATTTGCATAATCCAAGATTCGATCATCAAATATGTCAATCCTCCACTAACAATTATTGTTGGGAAGGACGTCGATGAGCTTGTCGGGCATAACTTCGAAGAATTTATTGCCCCATCTGAAGTTCAAAAAATAATAGACAGATATTCAAAACGAATGGCCGGGCATTCTATTCCACCTATCTATGAAACTGCGATACTGCATAAAAATGGCAAGATTATTCCTGTGGAGTTCAATGCAGGCATTTCATATTATCAGGGTAAACCGGCTGATTTCGTTTTCATCCGAGATATAACCAAAAGAAAGGAAAACGAAAAAGCACTTCGCAATGCCAAACGTGAACTATCAACCCTCATTAGCAATCTTCCCGGCATGGCCTATAGCTGTAAAAATGATAAAGATTGGACCATGGAATTGATTAGTGACGGTTGTTTACCTCTTACAGGTTATCCGGCAAGCGATTTCATAGACAATAAGAATCTTTCGTACAACGACGCCATTCATCCAGATGATAGAGACTTTGTTTGGGATTCGATTCAAAAAGCTCTACAGATGTCAAAACCTTTCATGTTCGAATACCGAATAATTTCCGCCAACGGTAGGGAAAAATGGGTCTGGGAACAAGGCAGAGGAGTGTCTGGGGATAATGGCAAAATCCATTTAGAGGGCTTTATAACCGATATTAATGAGCGTATTGAAACGGAAAAGGCGTTAAGGAAAAGCGAACAACGCTATAGAAACTTGTTCGAAAACTCGGTATTAGGTATTTATAGAACTACACCCGAAGGAAAAATTCTTCTAGCTAATGCGGCGCTTATTAAAATGCTTGGATATGATTCTCCCGACAGCTTTTTCAAGAGCAATTTGGAGCAATCAAGATTTTATGATCCCAACTCCCCTCGCTCTTTGTTTAAGCAAAAAATCGAATCCTCCGGTAGAGTCAACGGGATGGAATCAGTTTGGGTAGATAAGTTTGGTAAAAAAGTATTTATCAGAGAAAGTGCGAGGCTCGTTAGAGGCCCAGATGGTAAAATCAAATATTATGAAGGCACAGTCGAGGATATAACATCTGTGAAAATTGCTCGAAAAAAACAGCTTGAATCTGAAGCTAAATACAAAGCACTTTTTGAACAGGCCTCGGATATTGTGTTCATCGAAGATATCGACGGCACAATAATCGATGTAAATGAAAGAGCCTTCGAGATTATTGGATATAATAGGGAAGAACTTATCGCCGAAAACATCAGTAAAATCGTGCCGCAGGAAGAAGCAGCAAAACTTGTTGTTCACTTCAACAATCTTAAAAAAGATTTAGGTTTTAGGGTAGAATCGTATAATCGCCATAAAGATGGAAGGCTTATTCCGGTTGAAGTCAATATCATGCCGGTAAAAGTCAACGAGGAGAATCTAATAATTGCTTTTGTTCGCGATATATCCGAAAAACGGCGATTGGAAGAACAACTCCGTCTTTCTCAGAAAATGGAGGCACTAGGACGGCTTGCCGGTGGCATAGCCCATGATTTCAATAATCTGCTAACTGGTATATTTGGGTATGTCGATCTCCTTAAGCTATCGATGCCAAAAAGTGATTCGAATTACGAATCAGTCGAAAACATAGAGAATGTTGCAACAAGGGCGGCTTCACTTACTCGACAACTTCTAGCTTTCAGTAAAAAACAAGTTCTTGTTCCCGAATTACTTTCTATAAACGAAGTCATCTCCGAAATGACTGGTATGTTATCGAGAATTATTGGTGAAAAAATCGATTTCACTTTCTCGCCCGGCTCCGATTTACTAGCTGTTAAAGTTGATAGAAGTCAACTCGAACAGGTGCTTATGAACCTTGTAATCAATGCTGGTGATGCCATGCCCGAAGGGGGCAAACTAACTGTAGAAACAAAGTTGATCGAATTCGATAAAGAATATGTCGAAACCCACGCAAATGCTTCTTATGGTAAACATATTATGCTCTCGGTCTCCGATACGGGTTGTGGAATAGACACTGAAAAACTGGCGAAAATCTTCGAACCATTCTTCACTACCAAGGGCAATGGTATTGGAACTGGCCTCGGATTACCGACGGTTTATGGAATTGTCAAACAAAGTGGCGGGCATGTATATGTTTATAGCGAATTAAATAAAGGTTCCGTTTTCAAGGTCTATTTCCCCGCCACTCAATTGGATAATACATTACCAGAAATCGAAGAGGATGCTGTTTTCTACAATGGGGATGAAACCATCCTAGTTGTCGATGATGATGATGATGTCCGCAAAGCAATTGTCAATGCTCTTTCATTCAATGGCTATAAAGTTCTACAGGCCGCAGATGGTCGCGAGGCCCTCGAAATTGTCGAAAAACTAGAAAAACCTTTGCACCTCATTATTACAGATATAGTAATGCCCAAACTCGGTGGAAGAGATCTTGTGGAAATTATTCGCGATATATTCCCTGCAATTAAAATAATTTACATATCCGGCTATACTGACAAAACAGTTATGGAACCCAACTTGCCGAGCGCAGCCGGAGAATTCATACAGAAGCCCTTCTCGGCAAATACGCTAATTAAAAAGGTCCGCGAAATTCTAGACTCTTAATTATCTTAATGGATCGGTTCCAAAATCCCCGAGCCAAATAAATATTTATTATAGATTGCAATATTCTGCGAACAATCGCCTAAATAGTATAGAACTCTTTTTTTATTCAAAGTCTAAAAAATATTCCCTATTGGCTATTGACTAAAACATGAACAATAGATAGCTTTGAAAAAAATTGAACACTGGAGGATAAAATGAAAAAAGCATACATTCTTGTATCGATGATCATAGCATTTATTGCTTTGGCCGATGTCGCAACGTTCCGCGATGGTAATTCCCGTAAAACCGATAATGCTATCTTCGATGGAACTAATTTCCTTATAGACGAACAAAAGGTTCCCCGCGAGGAGGTCTATAGTCTCACATTCGACAACGAAACAAAGATTGAGCAAGAAACAGGCGAAGCAAATCCGGTTAGTATAAACTCTGACCTGATAGCGGACCCGCAATATCTTATACAAACCGCAAATAGACTTGAAAAAGAATTCCCCGATGCCGGAGGTGTTCATATCATTGACCACGGGACTTATGAATATCGAGAAGATGGTTCTCATTTGTATCGTTATCACTTTGCCGGCAGGATATTAAAATCGAGTCACTTGGGATGGGGTCAAAGACCTCTGGGCTTCGAAGAAGGTAGAAGCAGAGTGAAGCTTCTTTATGAAAAAACAATTACTGAAGACGGTCAGGTATTCTGGTGGGATACAACAGAATACACAATTACCGATCCATCAACGGAGGCTGGCGTTTTCTTCAGTTATGGTAAGGTTTTTTCGGCAACGTTTCCACAGGTAACTGTTGGTTCCATCGTCGAATATGTATTTGAAAGCGAAACATATAATCCTTTCGATAAGAACTTCTTTTCTCCCGGATTCTATTTCCAAGACGATATACCTATTGCGGAAAGCAGATGCACAGTTATTCTTCCGCCGAACAAAGAGCTGAATTTCAAGAATTATAATTGGCCTGAAGACAATAATTCACCCAAGATTACAAAAAGCGACTCAGAAATAGTATATGAGTGGTTAATCGAGGATGTTCCACCTGTTTTTGAAGAACCTTCTATGCCTTCATGGGGCGATATTATCCCCCGTTTCGATGCTAGCCTCTTTAAAGATTGGGACTATATTTATGATTGGCTCGGGGGTCTTCAAGAAGCCCGAATGGTGGCTACTCCAGAGATTAAAGCTAAGGTGGCCGAAATAGTTGAAGATGCAATTTCCCAAGAAGACTCGATTAATAGCATATATACTTGGGTTCAGCGCGAGATCCATTATATTAGTATCAAGGCTTCTATTTCAAGCGGTCAAACCGGTCACCCTGCCGAACTTACTTTCCAACAAAAATATGGTGATTGCACCGATAAGTCCATTTTATTTGCAACAATGCTTCGCGAGATAGATGTCGAGGCTTATCCTATAATCATCATGACCAATGGTGAAGACGAGATAACGCGAGACATACCCGACCTATCGGGTAACCACGCTATTACGCTTGCTATTATTAATGGCGAAAAGGTATTCCTCGATGCCACTTCGACGACTCATAATTACCCATATTTCCGATCGGATGATGCCGGTGTTACATATGTTTGCGCTTTGTGCAGACATTGGAGTTATACTTCAACCCCAGCACCGGAGGAAAATGCAAATCATATCGATATCAAGGCCAAACTTGACGAAAATGGGACTATGACCGCAGAATACATTGCGAGTTTCACCGGTGACTGGGAGGCGGGATATAGAGGTTTTTGGGAAAATCAACAAGCCGAACGCCGAGGACAAATATTGCAGGATTGGATGAGTTATCTTATCCCCGGGAGTATAATTGAAGAGTGGAGTCTTCCGGGAGCTGAAGATCTTAGAACCCCATTCCAGGAAGTGCTTCAGCTTGTTACGCCTTCGTATCCAATCTCTGCCGGAGACCTGTGGATATTAAAAGTCCCCGGAATAGAGAATGAATATACTTTCGAAGAGATTTCTCTCGCGGAAAGGAATTTCTCTATCGAGTACACCGCTCCAAAGCAGATATCCCATCGAATTGAATTCTCGCTTCCCGAAGGATACACAGTTGAATATGTTCCTGATGAAATCGATATTACTACGCCCTATGCTTCCTATAAAGGGCGTTTCATAATCGAAGATAGCAAGGTTGTTTTTGAGGATACTTATCGTTTAGAAAAGCGGATAATCCCTGCAGAAGACTATGTTCAATATCGCGATTTTTGCAAGAAACTAGCTCAATATGCTAAAGAGCAGGTTTTCTTTAAAAGAAACATTTAGGTTTCAATAGCTTGTAAAAAAAGGAGTGGTTATTTACCACTCCTTTTTCATTCTATGGCATATATACTGCTATTATTCCGAGGGCTTTCTCGAGTCCATAAAGACTTTTAGAAAGTCTAATGGAATTGGGAAAATGGTAGTCGAATTGTTCTCTGCAGCAATTACATTAAGAGTCTGAAGATAACGCAATTGTATAGCGGCCGGCGACTGGGCGAGGATCTTCGCGGCATCGGCGAGCTTCTGAGAAGCTTGAAATTCTCCTTCGGCGGAAATAATCTTGGCTCGGCGTTCGCGCTCAGCCTCTGCCTGCCGCGCCATAGCGCGCTGCATGGTGCTTGGCAGTTCGACATCTTTGAGTTCAACCACCGTAACCTTGATACCCCAAGGCTCAGTGGCCTCGTCGATGATGTGCTGAAGTTGCTGATTGATTTCCTCGCGCTGCGAAAGAACTTCATCCAATTCTGCCTGGCCGACGACCGAGCGCAGTGTGGTTTGTGCGATTTGGGCGGTGGCCCGACGGAAGTCTTCCACGTTGATGATAGCTTTTTCGGGTTCGAGGACGTAGAAGTAAACGACAGCGTTGACGCGTACCGTGACATTGTCTTTGGTGATGGCTTCCTGGGAAGGCACATCGAGTGTGACGACGCGCAGGTCCACCCTCGCCATGCGTTCGACAAAGGGGATCAGGATAATCAGGCCCGGTCCGCGCACACCGGCGAAACGCCCCAGGCGGAAGACAACGCCCCGTTCGTATTCCTGCACAACCTTGATCGCTGATGCGAGGATAAACAAGATGAAAAGTATAAACACAAACGTTGTGACGAGTGATGACATGACAAATTCTCCCAGAGCGGTGCAAAATGGAGTTGGGCAAAGAGCCAACGTGTTCTGATTATAACCGCTAGGGGGATGAGTGACAATAGCCGAGGATAAAGTGAGAAGCTGGTTGGACGGAGGCGCCGAACAACCAGATGAACCCTGTAAGCATGATCATGGGAATTACGCTCTGAACCTGCTATACTAAAATCGGAAATTCGGCATGGTTCAGAATGGCAATCATCTTGCTTTACAAATGTAG
>JAGLDC010000111.1 GCA_023145965.1 bacterium
GGTGGTGGCCAAGCAGCCATTAGTGTTAATTAGTGGTCAAAATCCTCCATCCCGTCCCATCCGCGTAAATGAACCACTTCGTTATTTTCTCCGAAAATTATTTATCGCTACGCTTTCAGCGCGTTATCCGCGGTCAAAACT
Organism: bacterium; assembly: GCA_023145965.1. Taxonomy (NCBI): domain Bacteria; species bacterium. The sequence continues at coordinate 142 of JAGLDC010000111.1, forward strand.
CTCCCCTTCATCATTCGAAATTTCTTATCCTGCAATCAAAATTCAAGCGTATCGCCTACTTCCCTGCGGCCCATTCCCCCGCATTAAACACGCTAAACCCTCCCTGAATTTACATGCTTTAACGCCTCGTCAATCTATTGACCTAACTTTTGCAAACTTAACACTTGCGTTCATCTATAAATTCAATAAAGTCATCTCCGGTCATGAGTTCAGCTTCCTCCTTCACCTTTGGTTTGCCGACCAAATTGGAACGGGCTCATGGCCACCTTTTTTTATTACCCACTGATTTTGCGCTAACGTTACCCCATCGTTTGCAAGCTCTCTAGAGGGAACCGAGAGACATAAGTTCCGCAAGGCCAGCCTTAAAATTAATGGATGGAATCCATCCTACGTTTTTCAACGTTTCGTTGCTTGCAAAAGAATGACGGATATCACCGGCGCGAGCCTTGGCGAAGGTGCGAGAAACCTTTTGGATTGAAATTTCTTCTAGGGTATCCAGTAGATCCAAGAGGGAGTGTTGCTTCCCTGTTGCGACGTTGAAAACGGAAAAGGCACTAGGGAAACCACCCGCCTCAAACACCCCAACTCCCATCGCCAATAAGTTGGCGCTGACTACGTCAGCAATATTCACAAAATCTCGAGTTTGCTCGCCATCGCCGTAAATCGTGATCGGCAGCCCCCGCCCTACTCGCTGGCTAAAGATGGAAATGACGCCGGAATAGGGAGAAGAAGGATCCTGTCGTGGGCCATACACATTAAAATAACGAAGAGCCACGCATTCAAGACCATAGAGCTCGGCATAGGTTTTTAGATAATATTCCCCGGTGATTTTTGCGACGGCATAGGGGCTTTGGGGTTCGGGAAGCATCATCTCATTCTTGGGTAGTTCCGGATTATCCCCATAAATTGCAGCTGAGCTGGCAAAGACAATCCGCTTCACCCCATTACCCCGCGCAGCTTCCAACACATTCACTGTCCCTGTGATATTAATTTCATGATTATCACGTGGCCGTTCAACGGAGTCAGCAACAGAAACCAGAGCCGCCTCATGGAAGACACCATCACAACCTTCGCTGGCCTTCCCGCACGTTTCAGGATCTCGAATATCCCCTTCAATAAAACGAATCCTTCTCCAGACCTTGGAAAGGTTTTCCTTATGCCCAGAGGAAAGGTTGTCGAGCACGACGACGTCGTGGTTCGCATCGATTAGCGCCTCAACGATATGAGAGCCTATAAAACCAGCTCCTCCGGTGACTAAATATTTTGACATAAGAAAATTATTTCGAGTTAAGAATTAGGGGCAAGACGGTTAAAGGGTTAAAATATCGAATATCGAATATTGAATTAAAGAAAGGCTTGAGGTTGCGAAAATTCAGAGATTATACGAAATTAACTTGAATTGTATCGAACTCTCGCCCGCTTCCTTTCAGTCGCTCAAGCCGCTAAGAACACTATTTTTGCTACCTTTTTCGCTCCTCTTCAGAGCATCCGTGATGTTCCCAGCCCCTCTCTACTCCGCTTTAAAGTCAGAATCGACGAAGGTTTTTATTTTTTCGCGCAAACCTTCCACGGTATCCCATTCGGTATTCGTTCCAGAATTATAGAAGAAGCCTTCGGGCACTGGTTTCGCGGCAGGATGATGATTTAAATAATCATCCCGAGTATAATTATAAGAAATCGACGGTAAAATAGCGTAGTACTCTCCAAGATCAATCGTATCTAGCGAATCGGTTTCCGTGATCATCTCTTCGTGCAATTTTTCTCCGGGACGAATCCCGACATCGCGCAATTCACAATGTGGGGCAATCGCTTCCGCCACATCCAAAATCCGATACGATGGAATTTTAGGAATAAAAATCTCGCCCCCCAACTGATGCTGCATCGCAAAAAGAACCAATTCGGCCCCCTCATCCAATGAGATATTGAAGCGGGTCATTTCTCGATGCGTGATTGGAAGGAAACCCTCTTCGCGATGTTTCATAAAGAAAGGAATGACGGAACCGCGAGAGCCCATCACATTACCGTAGCGAACCACACTGAATCGAATGGAATGCTCTCCTTTAATATTATTGGCTGCCACAAATAACTTATCAGAAACCAGCTTGGTGGCCCCATACA
>JAGLDC010000112.1 GCA_023145965.1 bacterium
AATTGACAATGCGAAATCCCGCAGGTGCGTAAGGCCTTTGTCATTGCCGACCAGATTCGGGAATCCACCGTAGGCACGGCAGCGATGTGCCCATTATATCAAGACATTGCGGGGTTGCCACCATCAAACCCCTACGGAGCGAAAACGAGATTGCCGCGTCGTTTTCATGGCTGGAAATTATCGAAAGGGCTTCTTTGCATTGAACTCCTAACATTCTCTATCGCTTGATTTTATTCCGCTAAATTAATATTATCTTCGTAAAAACCATGATTGGAGTATTATGAGAATCGCCCTCGCCGTTCTAATTTTTATAGCCGTCGCTTATGCGCAACATCCCAGCTACGACCCGCGCTATCACACGGTTTCCGAAGTGATTGAAGAAATTACCGCACTTGCAGATACCTATTCGACATATTGCTCCCTCGAGTCGCTCGGTCATTCGGGTGTGGATTCTGTGGTTATATGGGGATTAAAGATTTCCGACAATCCCATGCTCGACGAGGACGAGACTTGTGTTGAGTTTCATGGAGGTCAGCATGGTGACGAACCAAATGGCGTCGAAACCTGCATGTGGATGATGCAAGACCTTCTACATCGACTCGAAGCCGGCGATAGCGAAGTGACAGCCTGGTGGGAGGAACTGGAGATATGGATTATTCCGCAGATGAATCCCGATGGCCGGATCATGTGTCTCGATTCGGGCTACACTGAGTGGCGCAAAACCAAACGCGACCTCGACTCGAACGGAATATATGATGCTTATACCGACGGTGTCGATCCCAACCGCAATTGGGATTATTTATGGGATGAATATACTTCTAGCGATCTAGATAACACGAAGGGGCCATATCCATTCAGTGAGCAATGTGTGATTACTATGCGCGATTTTTACGAGCGCGAACGTCCGCTTGTGGCTGTAGATTTCCACTCACCTGATTCGACTGGTGGTAACAAGATGTGGATTTGTTGGTGGTTCAACGAGGGTGAATATTATGGTTACGCCCCAGATGCGATAAATAACTGGCTCGATATCCGCGATGATTATGCAGATGCCACACTCGACGAAGAGGGCTCTGTTTATGCCCGTGGTTCCAGTTATCACAACAAACCAAAACTCCAAACCTGGACATACTATGAATTGGGCATCTGCAGCATAGTCTTGGAGATCACCAACCAGTGTTTCTGGACAGGCGAGATTATCGATACCATCGCCGCACGCGTTGGGCATGGATCGTATTATCTTTTAGATCGCGCGATGCGGCAGATGCTAGTTACACATGTTATCGATTCAGCTTCAGGAGTTGCTCTAACCGATGCCACAGTTGAAGTTGTCCAACTGGAACACGCTTATTTCCCACCAAGAAAGGTCGATCCCATACATGCTACAAATCGAAGGTGGCTTGATGATGGTTATTATACAGTTTATGCAGGCGCACCGGGCTATTATCCTGAAACTATCGATTCAATCTATGTTTCAGAGGGCGCGCCCACAAAGATAACTATCGAGTTGGTTCGCGATTATGCCATCCGAGAGACAGATTTGCCTTCTGACTTCTCCCTTTCCGCCCACCCAAATCCGTTCAATTCCTCGGTAAAAATAACCATAAACTGTCATTCCCGCGAAAGCGAAAATCCAGAGGATATAATGGCTGTGGAAATCTTCGACCTCTCCGGCCGCCAGATATACGTGAGAAACACAAGCAACGAAGCAATCTTAACGCTAACAGAAGGAGATTTCTCCCCTTCGGGT
>JAGLDC010000113.1 GCA_023145965.1 bacterium
TCGGGTCGAAATGACAGCGCGGGCGGGTTCACATGGACGCCTGATAAAACAGTCGGTTCCGGCATCTACCTTGTCCGGGCGAAGGTCGGCGGTCGGGCAATTACGAAAAGGATTGTGTATTTGAAATGACAATCTTAATTTACGGAAACGAGTCGTCGATGCCGTCTGGTATGTCGCTTATTGCCGAGTGGTGACTGGTATATTTATAATAGGATTATATTTCCGTAGAGGCACGAAATCTTGCGTTCAATAATAATTAAAGGCCTTAAATGCTGTAGGGAGATATTACAAAAACCACAGATGACAGTGCTTTTGGAGATTTGTTTCCCATCCGGCAATAGAGCAACGAAACATCAGGTCACTCAACCATCTTTAGCACAACAGATACTCTCCAACTAATCCTCAAAATGAAGTTCGTAAGTTTTTTCGCGCATAAACACTTCAACCATCTCGCTCTCGAACTGGCGGCCAGCCTCTTGATGGAGCACATCAATAGCTCGATTTGTTGGAAGAGCTAATCTGTATGCCCTATCCGATGTCATGGCATCGTATGAATCCACAACGCCAAGAATTCTCGCGCTAACAGGTATATCCTCCCCTTTAAGACCATCTGGGTAGCCCTTGCCATCCCATCTTTCGTGGTGCCATCGGATAACAGACACAATCTGCGCAAAATAACTAACCTTGCTTACAATCCGCTCGCCAACCAGTGGGTGCGTTTCGACTATTTTACGCTCGTCAGGCGTGAGAGAAGACGGCTTATTTAGTATTATCGGGTCTATTGAAATTTTACCGATGTCATGTAATAAAGCACCGAAGTCCAACATATCGAGTTCTCTGGGGGAATATCCCAAGGATTGCGCCATATGGTGCGCCATATGACGAACCCTATTCCCATGACCTCGGATATATGGGTCGTTTTCCTCAATCGCACCTGAGAGTATGCGCACGGTATCCATATGAACAACTCTCAACTGAGCGAGTGCTTCGGAAAGCTCTTTGGTCCGCTCATTAACCTCCTCCTCGAGTTCGAGTTGGTATTTTCTGTTCTCGACCTCGAGTTTACGGTTATATTTAACGAGGCGCCCATAGGCAAGTGCCTTTTTGACACTTACCATAAGATCATCACGCCTAACAGGCTTAACAAGGAAATCAAATGCTCCGGCCTTCATAACAGCAACAGCCGTCTCGATATCTACAACACCGGTTAGCATAACAACCGGCATGTCAGGAACATTCTCGACAGCAAACTTGAGCACCTGATAGCCATCGACGCCTGGCATACGTATATCCGAAATGAGAAGATCATAGAGATTATCGTGACTAAGCTTTTCGATAACATTTTCACCGGACTCAGAAAGGCTAACTTCATAACCCTCGCGTTCAAGCTGAAGCCCGACAACGCGTCTAACTCTTTCTTCGTCATCGAGAACAATAATCCGATTTCTCTTAGTACCAATATCGAACATCACTCATCCACCTGGAATTTAAGGAATACTTTGGTCCCTTTTCCCTGTTCGCTTTTAAACTCGATAATGCCTCGATTTTTATTAACTAATTTGTAGCAAACATACAATCCCAAACCGGTTCCCTTACCTATTTGTTTGGTAGTATAAAACGGTTCGAAAATGCTATCTAGTATATCCTCGGAAATACCATGGCCGTTATCCTCAATAATACAAAAAATGTCTTTTTCCTCTTGGAATGTTGTAATATTGATGATGCCATTTTCTCGGGGTATAGCATCCAGAGAGTTGATTATCAAATTGACGAAAACCTGCATAAGCTCGCTTGAATAGGCTTTTATATCTGAGATTTCGCCGAGTGAGAGTTTAAAAGTAACTCCTATCACATCTGAGGAGCGGTCAACAAGCTTTACTGCTTTCCTAATCACTTCGTTAATATTTACAGGAAATTCGGATTCTCTCTGCGCCAAATATGTGTATCCAGATAGATCCTTTAATATTTGACCAGCTTCTTTGGTATATTCAATCAACTCTTTAAGTTCGGCTCTTGCTCGATTTGGAAGGTCCTCATAAGTTTCAATATTTTCGGCTATCCCGAGTATCGCATAAAGAGGATTATTTATCTCATGCGCAATACCGCTTGCAAGAATTCCAATTCCAGCAAGTTTCTCTGCTCTAACCAAGTATTGTTGTAGCTTTTTCGACTCGGTTATATCGGTAATGTGGGAAATATAGCCATCGATTTTTCCCTTGTTCGAGTAAACAGGCATCGAGAATAGAAGACCCCATATCTCTTTTTCTTTGCCGGCAATAAGCACTTCCCCGCTGAATAAACCAAGCTCCCGCTCGGATATTATCTTCTTATATGCGTCACTCGAAGCTATAATTTTACACTCATTACAACCCAAGATTTCTTCTTTTTCAAAACCTAGAATGCGCATGGCTGAATTGTTAAGATCGATTATCTTTGCTTTTTCATCGAAAAGAAGGATCATTATCGGCGAAAGATCGAAAAGTCGCGAAAGAAGCCCTTGCGTCTTACCTCGATATTCTTCGAATTCTCCTTCTTCTAAAAGAGCGACAGCAGCATCGACAAATAACTCCACAAGGCGCAAGCCCTGTTCTGTGGGCTTTTTGCCGCTTATCGGGTCGTCCATGGATAGAAGACCAATTATCTTCTTATTGAAACCTATTAGTGGGAAATACAACATGTCTGCCGGATGCCAGTCCTCGAGTTCAACAATATCGAGGTCGCTTTTAATTGACACTGATCTCATGCTTTTTATAAATGGATCGATACAATCATGTGGGAAATAATAACTTCGACCAACACGATATCGATCAAACTGGGGTTGAAAAAGCGCTTTTAAATCTGACATCTTAATACCGTTTGAACAGAGATATTCTTTTTGTTGCTCCGTTAGGCCCGAAGATGACGAAGACATAAGTTCTTCCGTTTTTGGGTTGACTATGTACAAATGGATTCGTCGCCATCCACAGCAGGATATCCCTTCAGTAAACAGGTTAAGCTTCTCATTTAATGTGTTAGCGTGCCGGACTTTACGTAAATAATCAAGGAGCGTTTCTATGAAGATATTCCCAAAAAGAGAATTGTTTTTTACACCAATAAAATTATTAGAAATTAAATTATTTTCAGAATCCATTAGCAATTTGTCATATAAGTTTCGTAATAATTGTTTTTTTTGTTCCAAGCCTTAGATTATAGACACCCTACAAGCCTTTGTCAATATATAAACCGGCGACACAATGAGCTTAAAATACTTGTCACGCTTCGCGCCAACAAGAATGGGGAATGAAGACTATTTTCGAGGTTAAATTTTCTTTAAATCCAAAACGAACGAATTTTAATGCACAATTAATTAATCACTAGATAAATATTTTTTTTCAAGGGATCAAAGGTCTTTTTTATCTTGATATTCAATGGTTATTAATTTATAATTTCAGGCTTATCGAGAACTATATTTAAAGGAGTAATTATGTTCAATGCGAAACTTACAGTCCCAACCCCGATTAACGAACCGGTGCTGTCCTATGCTCCCGGTAATCCCGAAACCATTGCGCTTAAAGAAGCCATCCAGAAACTCAAAAGCGAAAAACCAGAAATCCCGCTAATTATCGGCGGGAAAGAAATAAAAACCGGCAAAATCGCGGAGTGTGTTGCTCCTCATGATAAAAATTGTATCCTCGCGACTTACCATCAAGCTGGCGAGAAAGAAGTCGATATGGCGGTCGAAGCCGCACTTGAAGCCCGCAAAAAATGGGCTGAAACCCCATGGGAGGCACGCGTTAGCATTTTCCTTAAAATGGCCGAACTTTTAGCCGGTCCATGGCGCTATATCACTAACGCAGCAACCATGCTCGCGCAGAGCAAAAATTCATTCCAGGCAGAAATCGATAGCGCGTGTGAGCTAATCGATTTCTTCCGCTTTAACAGTTATTATGCAATGCAGATATATGAAGAGCAACCCAGAAGCAGTAAGGGTATCTGGAACTATGTCGAGTATCGCCCGTTGGAGGGTTTTGTTTTCGCTGTAACGCCATTTAATTTTTCCAGCATAGCTGGTAATCTCCCGACATCGCCGGTTGTAATGGGCAATGTTAGCTTATGGAAACCGGCATCCAGCGCGGTTTTCAGTGCATATTACTTAATGAAACTCTTCAAAGCTGCCGGCATTCCAGACGGCGTTATTAACTTCATCCCCGGGCCAGGAAGTAAAGTCGGGCCGACAGTGCTCAAAAATCCTCATCTTGCAGGTGTTCATTTCACCGGAAGCACGGCTGTTTTCCAAGAGATGTGGAGAACTATCGGTGTAAACATCCAGAATTATAAGACCTATCCGCGTATAGTCGGAGAAACCGGCGGTAAGGATTTTATTTTTGCACATAAATCCGCAGACGTCGACGAGTTAGTAACCTCAGCAATTCGAGGCGCCTTTGAATATCAGGGGCAAAAATGCTCGGCTGCGAGTAGAATGTATATACCAAACAACATCTGGCCAAATTTCCGAGAGAAGATAGTTGCTCAACTTAAAACAGTTAAGATGGGTTCTGTCGAGGATCCCAGCAATTTCGTTAATGCTGTCATTGATAAATGGGCTTTCCGCGACATCACTGCCTACATCGATTTCTGCAAAGAATCCCCTGACGCTGAGATCATTTCTGGTGGAAGTTATGATGATTCAAAGGGATACTTCATTGAGCCGACAGTCATTTTAGCAAAGAAGCCCGATTTCAAGACCATGGTCGAAGAGGTCTTCGGCCCTGTTCTCACGATATATGTTTATGAGGCTGATAAATATGAAGAAACACTGAAGATCTGCGACAATACCAGCCAGTATGCGCTCACCGGCGCGGTGTTCGCCTTGGACCGTGAAGCGATAAATACCGCAATCGTAGCGCTTCGCAATTCTGCGGGTAATTTCTATATCAACGACAAACCCACAGGTGCGGTTGTTGGCCAACAACCCTTCGGTGGCGCACGAGCCTCTGGCACCAACGATAAGGCCGGAAGCAAATCCAACCTCATGCGCTGGGTTAGCACGCGCACGATCAAGGAAACCTTTGTCCCAGCCAAGGATTATCGCTATCCATACATGGGATAGTCGAGATAATCGAGCATTATCGATGTAAACTACAAGGGCGCGGAAACGCGCCTTTGTTTATTATTCTAGCTCACTCAAAGAACGTAAGTAGCATATTCTTGAAGGGGTTCAAATAGAAATCGGGGCATCTCCTCTTTTTTAGACTTCTATGCGGCATTCCTTCATTCAGGTATAGATACGGCCATTTCGGTCGTTGAATCGGTCTTCAAGAGCTCACAAAGCAATAACAGAGTAAGATCAAGTCTGAGACTTCTCAGCACAACACAAAATATTTCTGCTCTTTTTCCCATTTGGCTTGACCTGAGCACCCACCAGTTTTATAATAATGAGATTCTATTATGAGAAGTATGATATTCAGTATAATGCTTTTTTCGGCTGTGGCTTTCTCACAAAGCGACAGCTTGTGGAATTGCATCGTGAAATCGAGTATCCAACTCGCACCTACGCAATCCACTACGGGCAATTATTCCCAAATATCTGGTGCTGATTCATCAGAGGGGCGATTCTTCTATGAACCGCCACATGCAACTTTCTTTACTATCGACGATTCGGTCTACGTGCAGGATTTCTTCTCACTCAAAGACCCTTGGTTCGACTGGTGGATACAACGCGATCCTGCAATATATCCTGATATGTATTCCTCCACAAAAGTAAAGGATTCACTTTCCTTTGCGATTTACGAACACCATTCGCTTTCACCTAAGTTTGCAAATGTCCGCACGGCTTATGATCGCGGGACTTGCGAGCTTTATTCGGCCTATTTTTACTGGCCTGTGGAGGCTGGCCACGGTTTTCCGGGCGCCGATGCGATTTACTATGAGTTCTATGTCACAGACCGAATGGTCTTAACACCCACTTTGCGGATATATTTTAATAAACGAGGCGAACCGGTCGAAACGGTTAAATTCATGCCGATCGGTAATGTCGCAGACACACCGTTAGACAGCGTTATTATTGAGAAACTCCTGTCAAACGAGCCATTCGATTAGAGGTGCTTATGGACTTGAATTTTCTTGGAACCGTTATAGAATTAGGCTTTTTAGCTTTGATGTTCGGTGCTTTTCTAGGTTTCGCGGCGAAGAAATTCGCTGTCGAGGTCGATGAGCGGGTCGAGAAGGTGGGAAGTGTTCTTCCAAACGCCAACTGTGGTGCTTGCGGCTACCCGGGGGGATGTTCAGGTTTTGCCAAAGCCGTTGTCAGTGGAGAGGCCGCAGTTAACGCCTGTATCCCAGGAGGATCCGCAGTGGCATCGGCTATAGCCGAAATACTCGGGACTGAAGCAGGCAATTCAGTGAAAGTCGTGGCGGCACTGAAATGCCGTGGAGGTAAATCGCGCGCCAAAGACAAATACCAATACGATGGAATCCATGATTGTCGAGCAGCTGTCTTAGTTACCGATGGTCCAAAGCTCTGCCCGAATGCCTGTATTGGCCTGGGGACCTGTGCCGAGGTATGCCCATTCGATGCAATCACCATGGGCCCGGAAGACTTGCCCATCATCTCGGACGCTAAATGCACAGGTTGCGGTGCATGTATAAGCGCCTGTCCAAAGGGCGTTCTTGAGCTTATTCCCCTCAAAAATCAAGTATGGGTAGCTTGCAATAATATCCTCCCCGGTAAAAATGTAAAAAACGCCTGTGAAACTGGATGTATCGCCTGTAGGCTTTGCGAGAAGAACTGCCCGGTTAATGCGATAACAATCGAAAACAACCTAGCCCACATAGACTATTCCAAATGCACAAACTGTCAGATTTGTGTAGTCGTTTGTCCTACCGGCACTATTCACACAAAAAAATCCGGTGAAGTCTCAAATGATGCACCCAAGATTCGAGCAGCCCTTGAACGCAAAAAAGCAAAGGAAAAAGAGCGGAAAAAAGCTCTAACTGAAGCTAAAAACAAAGAAGAATAAGAATAAAGTCTAATTTTTAAATTGTTGTCAAAAAATAGCTGCTTTGCTAGAGGGAGTATTAAGCTCTTTTTCAGCTTTCTTCTTTCGTCTCCACTCAAGGAATTTTTTCCACCAGTAATTGCCATCGATAATGGCATTGCCGTCAAAATTACGCTCGGTTTCATCCTTCTCGATAACTCCGTTTGCATCGGAATCGGTATATCTCTCGCGGTAACGAATATTGATTGTAATCGTATTGTGAGGTTTTATTCTAAAGCCGAGGCCACAGCTTTCACCATCTGTTTTTTTCTGAAATAAATACGAAACATTTTTCTGCTCTATGAAAAAAGAGGTTCTGGTAACATATTTAAAAATAGGGTAGTCGATATCCAGAGATAACGCAAACTTTTTATCGCGATCATTATCCCTATATATATCTCGAAAACTGGTTCGAATACGGAAATATTTGGGGATTTGAACCGAGAATGAATTATTCCAACCATAAAGCCATCCCTCAGCCTCTTCAAGTTGGTTGGCTCGCGTTACTAACTCGAGACTCCCCTCTCCGTTGTCGATAAATCTCGCTTTATCCTTTTCATAGGACCGATCAAAGATGCCGTCTGAGAAATGTGGAGTCTGAAAATCGAGACCGGCGCTAAGAGAAAACCATCGGATATTCAAACCAAGATTTGGAAAGGTTACTCCCATGCTTTTATTACTAAGACCTGCCATTTCACCACTCATAACCCCTGAAAAATGCCTTCCTCGTAAAAACTTGTATTTCATACCCAAAGCCGCACCATAAATACCACGCGAATCGTAATCATCTAGGGATTGAACAGGAAAACCTGTTAAAACACTGTCCTGTGAGTAGTTGTAAACATCGGGTTGTGGATCGATCTCGTCGGGGTAAGAATCGCCATCAGTGTCCTCGATATCATTAAACTGATCTACATCGCCGATGAACGTGAAATCGGTGTAAAAACGTTTATCGGCTTGCCAACCAAAATAAAGCCCGAATACTCTTGGATTAGCTATATTATTGGTAAAAACCACTGTTTTGGTACTATTCAAGTTAAATGTCATCTGAAGGCCATTTTTTTTCTCGAACGGAAGGAAAACCGCATTATTATAGTTATTTACCAGCATGCCATGGCCAAAAAAAAGGTTTTCAATAAGACCTATACGAAAATAGGCTGGGTCTTGTGGTGTAAATAATTCGATATAATGTATATGGTCGATCAAATCCATCCATTCATCCCACGCTTCATTATAAAACCTGCCATTGCTGGACATTCCAAACCAAAGATTGTATGCTAAGCGTAAATAGTAAAAATCCACCCGATAAAGC
>JAGLDC010000114.1 GCA_023145965.1 bacterium
GAAAATATCGCGCCAGCCGTCGGCCGGTGCCGACCTACGTGACTTCCACAGTATCCTCGCTGGCAATCCCCGGCTCCATCGCTGCGTTGTAGGGCGTCGCGCGATAATGAAAAATCCCCGACGCCTCCGGTTCTCCCGGCTCCGGCTGCCCAGGCGTCCAAATCTCGGAACTCGGCACGATACCCAAATCCTTAAACTTTTGCGAATCCGCGCCCAAGGTCATTTTCGTTATGTCGTGTAAAATTCTGAGTATCGCGGAATGCTTATCGAAAAGGACTCGTTTCGCGGCGTAAGCGTCCGTAGCCTCCTGCGACTCGCCGTCCTCGACTCCGGCATTCACAACGGCGGTATTCCAGTCCGCGCCGCCGGTCTGGCATCGGAGCAGTTTATCGCCGACGATATCCAGTTCGACCGCGTGCGTATCGACATTTGCGGACAGAAGCTGCACTCTTTCGAGCCGCTCGCCGTCGGTGTCAGATTTAACCTCGTCTAAGAGCGATTTAAGTCTTAAATTGTATTAAAACGGCCTGAAATTCTTAACAGACGCGCTTAGTTCTTGCGAAAACGCAATGAAAACCGATTTCAACGAGCTTATTTCCTCTATAAACGCAGTTATATTATACCTAAATGCCCGACCTATAAGCACTTACGGCGATTTTGCCGTTTTTCGTTCCGTAGGGGCAACGCCTGCGTTGCCCGTGATTTGCGGTCGAGGCAGGCCTCGACCCTACGGCATTTTTCACGATTATTGACCGATACGCGCCTCCTCATTATAAATTATACATTCTACATTGGACATTATTCCAAACCCGTTTCCGGGATAACATGAATTAAAACTATGCAAAGAACGAATCGTTCCGTAGGGGAGGGTCTGAGACCCTCCCGTTTTTCATATCACGATTATCGTAATTCGGCGACGGGCGGGTCTGAGACCGCGCCCCTACGCAACATCATCGCGGGATAACATGAATTAAATCTGTGTAAAGAACGAATGACGCGGAGCGTCTATTTAACCCCACCCACGCCGAGGCGGAGGCGCGCATTTTTCAAAATTTATTACCTCATTCTTGTTCTTTTTCATATTTTTCAATTTGTTCGATGTAATAATCAGGGAAACTTTTTACATTTTCGAAAATCATATCCCAAGGAATACCCAAACATTTAAAGATATGATAAACAAAACTAATTTCAGAATCTATTGATAAGTCAGGGACGGTTATAATATAATCATGTAGAGAAGGAATATCTATTGTGCTTCTTATTATAATTGGTATCCCCATTTTTTCTATATAATCTAAAAAATCAGGAATATCAAAAAAAAGAGTTATATTTGTGTTTTGTTTTACTCGGAAGATACAATCAATCCTGTCTCCGTAGTCAATTAAATCGAAAATATTTCTGCATAGAGAAATAGCGTTAGAATACGCATACATAAAGTTATACGCATTTAATATCCATATTTGATCTTTGAGATATATCAAATAACGGCTATATTTAGTGAATGTATCGCTATTCGCGTATTCAACTGGTAAATTTGAACTCGGGAAAAGAAATCCAGATAACACAGTGGAGAATTTAATATTTCCATTTTGTGAAAGGACCAATTTAATATAAGGTTTCAATATATCATAAGGGTTTTCGCGTAACATGAAAGTATAAGAACAATAGGTTGAAGAAATACTTAAATAAGGAAGTTTTGATTTTTTAGTTTTTTTTGTTAGAGTATCTCTAAGGGCTATTAATTTGTCGCAAAATCCCTTTGAGGAAAATCCTTTAATAGAAAAAGAATTAAATGGTTTTGGCATTAAGAAACTCTCTAAATATACATTTGAACTGTCAGGTTGAATATCTTCAATATCGTTAGTATAACTAGATATTTCTTGTTTTAATAATTCTCTTCGCTCAAACAATTTTTGTATTGAATATCTGTCACTTTCAGGTATTGGGTTTTTACCTGTGTTCACTCTCCTATATATTCTTCCATCTTGCGTAATATAGGGAGAATCAAGCCCCCTTTCTACATAGGTAATTAAAACGAAATAGTTCCTTTCTGTATTTATTAGTTTTGTTTTAAAAGTTGGTATAGGCGTAATCCCAGTTTTAATTATATCAGTTATCCTCTGTTCAGGTTCATCTCTATCCTCTTTTGGAAATCCTGAAATATCAACTGCTCTATTTTGCGAGTCTGTCTTTATCCCAATAATAAACCAACCCCCATCGCTATTGGCAAAAGCGGCTATTGAGTGTGCTATTTTTTTATTCTCAATAAATTTCTCCTTATACTCCACAAACCAGCCTTCTGTAACTTCATTATCAATAAGCTTTTGTAAGTCTGAGACATTAATTTCTGAAATATCTTTGTCGAATGGATTAAAATCTCTCATATCCCCAGCCCCGTTTTTTCTTCCGAGGCCTTTGTTATTCGTTTCGCCTTTTTTAATGTTCCGCTGGTGTCCGGCATACTATTTCTCACCCCCGGTTTGCAATTCCTTTTTCTTTTTCCGTTCGAGTTTTTTTATGCTCTCAGATGTCGGTAAATCCTCGGGCATCGTGCCGCCAAGTTCCTCTATCGTTTCACGGACTTTTTTGCCGACTGTATAATGTGTTATGTTTGCGGCATCTTTGCCCTCTATCCCGTCGCGCTTGAGTTTCTCCTCGGTTTGTGTCGCGCGGAAAAGGTTCGCGGCAAGCTCGGTGCTTCCCATGTGGTCGAGAATTTTCTGCGATTTTTTCAATCCCTTGCGAATGTGGATGCCTCCTGCGGTCAAACCGCCGTAAAGCCCTTTATAACCGTGGTTCTGGAATATCGCGTAGTCCTTCGGCTCGATCACTCCCGCGCCTTTTGCGGCTTCGGCGAGTTTCGTATTGTGCGTTTTTATCTCATTCCGCAGGATTAAGCGGCGCTCTTTCTCAATTTGCTCGTCGGCGAGTTCCTGTCTGCGGGTTTGCATCGCGAAGTATGTTTGCCCTACAGCTACAATGTCTTTTCGCGGGTCGGCATTCTGGATAATCAAATAGCAGGCGTAGCGCGAAAGCAAAACAGAATTTACCTCGCGCGTAGCGCTACTGCCGATTTGGACCATATCGTTGACGTCAACGAAATGGTCTTCGATTCGGTTGCCGCTGTTGAAACAAGCTATTCGAGCTTTTCGGACTACGGAGTCAAAATTTCGATAATCGCCATATTCGAGGATTTTCGCCAAATCGCGGCTGTTCCAGAACTCGTTCCCGGCGTCGGTTACCCTTTTTATTTGCTCAAAGGGCGAGATATGTTTGTCGTTATTCGGTTTTTCGATTTCGTTTGTCATACTTTTTTCCTTAAAAGAAACCTTTCGGGCTTTTCATATTCCCAGCTCCGGTTTTTGTTCGGAGGTTTTTGTTATGCGTTTGGCGCGGTTGGGCGTGCGGTCGTCGAATGCAATGCGGGCCGTTCTCGAACGTCCCCTACAATCTGTGGCCGAAAAATCCGTAGGGGCGGTTCGCGAACCGCCCGTTTTATTTTCGCGGTCGAGGGATTTCTTTGCGATAGTTATTTTAGATTCGTATAACATTATACAATACAATATACAATACAATTTGGAACAATATCTGTCTGATATCAAGCGATATTAAAAATATCTTTCAAATAACCCGTAAGGAATTATTCCGCTTTTCGCACGGCGCGGCGTTGGCGTGCCTTTTGCCCCGTCGGCCTGTGGTCGGCGAGGGGGAATTTGCGATATATCCGTTCACGCCCGATTCCGCAACGGGATTGACTGATTCACCCGCTGGAACACCCGATTCGCCGACGGGGATCATTAATTCATCGCCTATAACGCCCGATTCATGGGCTTTTACGTGTATTTCATTGCCGATTTTTACCATTTTAGTTTCTGGTGCGCGGGCTAAATCGCCATTGCCGAGTGAAATTTTCCTATGCCTACCGTGGACACATAGAATGTTGATATTTGTTGTTCGATTATTCATTTAGCTTTGATAATTACATGCATATTAAATCGCCATCACAACTAACGTCAACGGTTGCTGTATTAGAATTAGCACTGGTTCCGCAGCTATTGACCGCTCTTACCCGATAATAAACAACATCGAGACAGTCGAAATCGTATGCCAGACCCTCTATTTGTTTCTCAGTGCCACCTACCATCATGTCACTTACAAGCATAGAAGAAAAACCAGAATCTTCAGCGACATCTAACCTATAACTTGTCGCACCGGATACCGCACTCCAACTGGCAAGGAAACATGGATCCCCGTCGCCTATATCCTCGGGATTCACTGGCGTATATGCAGTGGGTGCCGAAGGTAAACTTGCAGCGGTGGAAGCCTGTAGAGCCATCCAATCGGCGCCGTCGTAGTAATCTATGGTGTTTGTGACCGTGTTATAAATCATCAGTCCTTCGGGCGGCGAGGAAATTGCGTCGCGCTGCACGCAGGTCATGCGTGGTGGCAGAAAACCCTTCGTTGTGGAGGAGACATCCAGTATTGCAGCGGCGTTTGGCAAAGCCGTTCCGATTCCGACGTTGCCGTCACCCCGAACTATGAGGTGATTCGTCGCGTTGCCCTTGCCCGCTATAGCGAGATAGGACGTATTATCCGCTCCGGTGGCATAATATGTGAAACGTGCATTGTTATTAAACACCGTGCTTCCCATGCGAAGCATAGTTTCAGCGGAACCTGAGTAGGTCTTGCGAATATCAAGCATCGCAGCCGGCGTTGTCGTTCCGATGCCGACGTTGCCGTCGCCGGTTATTGCCATAAATGAACCAATGCCCAGCCCCCCCGAATAAGCCGACCAGGATTTGAAAAGTAATTTGCCTAAGCTACTGAAGTTTAAACTAACATCGTTTGACGATTCTGCTTTAATAAACAAAAACTCCGAAGGACTGCTTCCAAATGACGCAACACCAAATTCATCGCGCACATCGAGTTTGTAATCCGGGCTTGTCGTTCCGATACCGACGTTGCCTGCGGAGGTTATCCTCATTTTCTCCGATGTATTCGTAGTGAATTTCATAGCATCATCATTATTGTCGTATATCAACTTACCGATGTCTGGATCGCCAGCATCTCCAAAGAGAATACCGGCTTGGTCATCAACAGATAGAACATTCAGAAAACAAGAGCCATCTATCGTGAATGCAGCAACTACTTCCGATGCTTTTGTTATTCCTACTCCATCCAGGTCAACATCGAGAATAACATCAGGTGTTGTCGTCCCGATTCCGACGTTGCCGGAAACTGCAGAGTATATATTAGAGCCGCTGACAGTCCAGTCGCCGTCGCTGATGCTACTCGGAGCTACCCATGTGCCGACACCGGTCACATCGGATTGAAGGATTTTTCCTGCGGCTGGAGAACCGCCACGCAAGCGAATCTGGCCGTCGACATCGAGTTTTTCGGTGGGTCCAGTGACTCCGATTCCGACGTTGCCGTCTGAACCACGCACGAAAACATCATCATTCAGATTAATGTCAACATTGCCGCCATCGCCCAGTTTGACGTAATCCTGAACTCCTTCGTAGAGGTTGACCAGGCATTCATTTCCGATAATTGCTTGGAGTTGATCTGTTAAGAAATGTAATTTAGTATCGCTGTCACCGTTATGGTTTATATAATTGTCGAAACCAGCAGTTCCTGCGACATCGAGTGTAAAGTCCGGGGTTGCTGTGTTGATTCCGACCTTTGCCGATATTATATTCACTTCATCGGTTGCCTGATTATCGAACTCAATTCTGCCTCCAGCAGAGCTTAATCCAATCCAGTCATTATCTGTCATAACTATAAGGTAATCAGCATATAGAATGTCTGCGAATCTGCCTGTTCCATTAACATCTAATTTATGACTTGGTATTGTTGTTCCGATTCCGACGTTTGCGGAATTGCCGAGGATTACGGTATTTGATTGAGCCAAAGTCACATTTGCGCCAATCGCAGTTGCGTTTGTTATTACTCCACTAGAATAAGAGGCATTTGCTCCTAAGAATGTATTGCTGCTTCCACTTAACGAAGTGCTGACATGGTAACCGGCACGATAACCGCTTGCGGTGTTGTCTGAACCGGTAACTGCGCCTGTGCCAAGTGCTTTGAGGCCAACCGCAGTATTTTGTGAGCCAGTATTACGCCAGAGTGCCTCTTGGCCAATTGCTGTATTGAAATCTCCTGTTGTTCCAAAACCCTGTGATTCCATTCCTACTGCAGTGTTGCCTGATCCCGTTGTTTTTGTTAAAAGAGCCATCATACCGATTGCCGTGTTGTTTTGACCCGTAGTATTTGCAGAAAGTGCCCTCCTACCGATTGCCGTGTTGTTTCGACCCGTAGTATTTGCAGAAAGGGCGGTAGAACCAACAGCCAGATTAGAGGGAATAACTCCAGCTCCTCTTCCTACTGTATGTCCGTGTATCAGTGCGTCTGCAGCATAAACTTCGAGTTTTGCAGCCGGTGTTGTCGTCCCGATTCCGACGTTGCCGGAAACTGCAGAGTATATATTAGAGCCGCTGACAGTCCAGTCGCCGTCGCTGATGCTACTCGGAGCTACCCATGTGCCGACACCGGTCGCATCGGATTGAAGGATTCTTCCTACGGCTGGAGAACCGCCACGCAAGCGAATCTGGCCGTCGACATCGAGTTTTTCGGTGGGTCCAGTGACTCCGATTCCGACGTTGCCGTCTGAATCTATTCTCACTCTTTCAGCCGGATAACTCCAAGCTCCATCGGAAGAGTTATGCGTATAGAACGCAAGAGCGCCGTCTATACTGGCTCCTCCGTCATTTTCTATGACACTCGTTATTGCTGCAACAGGCAAGTTAGATACAGCTTCTCCATATCCTTTAAATATGATTCCGGCACCCGAACCGATAGCATCGGTATTGTTATAGTTCAATGTCAGGAGATCAGTAATTTCCGCGCTTGTTCCTGTTTCATAAATTTCTACTTTCGTCCCCGGGCTTTCCGTTCCGATGCCGACATTGCCGCTCGACTCATCGAGGTACAATATCTCGTCAGGCGTGGGCAGTTCGTCGTTGTAGAAGCGAATGTCGCCATAAACAGTGGTCATCTCGACGCTGTTATCCCCCGCCTGATAGACCTCCTCGAGCGTATTCGCCGATGTGCCACCGCCGGTGGGATTGTAGAAATTAAGCGCGACCTTAGCCTCGCCGATCCTTACCTCTATCACCTGACCGATGACCATGCCTGTGTAAGTGTCACCGGCAACCGAAGCTACACCATTTGCGGCCGGCTTAAGCCAATCGCCAATACCAACTGTTCCGGTTGTCTGCACCCACGCGACGCCGGAGGTCGCGATGATATAATCCGTGCCTTCATATCCGACAATCACGCCCATGGCATCTGGATCGTCGTCGGCGCAAGGCGCAACAATATTAGTGCCGCTCGCTTTGACGACAAGACCGACATTATCAGCGGGCGTGCCAGAACAGCCGGAACATGTTACCGAGTATTTAATTATATCGGCGGACATCAGCGGTGCGGTAATTGTTAAAATAAGAACTAATGCCAACAACGTATAAGTCAACCTTCTTGTTCTCATGGTTTCCGTCCTTTTATTAGAATATAAATTTTTTCAAAATCCCACGGGTGCCTCCTATTCGAAAGGGGCACCCTAAATAGTATGTTATTACTGGTTAATCACCTGTGCAATGAATTCACCCGGTGTGCATTTACAATCTTCATACGGGCTTTGAGCGACTGCGCGACGACATAGTATGTCGTCTCAGCGGTCGGTTTCAACACCCTGCGGAGTTCCACGAGGCGAATGGCCATCATCGTTAGGTATGCCATCAAATCGGTCTGGCCCATAAACGCGCGGAACGCTATCATCAGGTCTTTCAGTGCGCTCGGCCGGAAAGTCCGGTGCTGCGCGTTCGGGTCGAAAATCATCTCCTTATACGCGTTGTTCGTGTCCCGCGTCCAAGTCCATGTGTCGTCGAACGCGCGGATTTGCGCGGAGGCGTCGGCGCCGGCGTCGTCTTTGAAAATCACGTTATACGCGCATTTGGAGTTGAAGGGCGGGTCGAGGTAGATCAAATCGACGCATTCATCGGGGAAATATTCCCGATTCCGCAGGATTTCAAGATTGTCGCCGTAGTAGAGGGTGTTCATTTATTGGCCTTTTTTTTCAATTTAGGTAAAACATCTTTCACTATTTTTTCCATAAGACCCGAGCATTGCGCTTTCCAAATAATAGCTTCAGATGGTTTGTAGCACTTAAAGAATTCGCACATAGCTTCGATACAAAAAAGGTGGCTACAAGGATGTAAATTCAATGCAAGGAAGAAAGCATTATCCATTCTTGGCATGATTGCCCTTGATACAAGTTGATCTCCTAGAATGTCAGCACCTCCTTGAATCATCCTTTCGGGTGTAAGATGAGCACCTTGTTTGTTTAATAAATCCCATTGTTCTCTGTATTGGTCGCGTTTTGGAAATTTCTGCAATATATAATTCAAAGCTCTTGTACGAACGGCTTTCCATAAATCTTTTCTCTCGGATTCGGAGAATAAACTCTCTATTCTTTTTGCATTGATATTAGATTTGGTTGGGAAAGATAGTAAGACTCTCCATTTATTATCTTCATTGAGAGACATGTAGCGAATTATAATTCCAGCTTCATGGACAACCCTTTGCATTGCTAATGATTCTGCGGGCAAACCCACTCTTAGAAGCGCTAAGGATGCAGACAGCGCAGTATCGGCCGTTGTTACAATTTGTATTACTGCGATAACGAATTTGCGGTTTGCTTCATCCAATACCTTCATTGCAGTTCTATCTAATCCAATTTTTCCCGCTACTCCCCATATTTCAGAACATAATTCGCTTATGAATCCGAATTCTTTATCGAAGTCTCTTTGAAAGCAATTTTGGATACCAATTATATTTGTGACAGTATCAGCAGACATTCATTCGTTCCTTTCGGACGCGCATTTGGAGTTGAAGGGCGGGTCGAGGTAGATCAAATCGACGCATTCATCGGGGAAATATTCCCGATTCCGCAGGATTTCTAAATTGTCGCCGTAATTGAGAGTGTTCATTCTTTACTCCGTTATTCAATTTCGTTACATACACAATATAAAATGCGGATTTCGGGAGCGCAAGGATTATATCTGCCCGATATCGAGCCAGCCATGATCGGCATCGGCGAGCGTTTCGTTGGGGCGGTTCGCGAACCGTGTTGCCCTGCTATTTCAAAAGAATAAATGAGGTTGTAGCCGTTGTGGAATTGTCGCCCTGAAGCATAACATGATATAATCCGCTTAGGAGGTCGAGCGAGATAGGTATCTCCGTTTCGCCATTCGAAATTCTCACGTTCGATATCGGTTCGGTGACTATGTGGCCAGAAATGTCGAAGATTTTCATATCGGCGACACAATAAATGTCACTCGAAATAGTGATCTTCCCGACGGAATTGAACGGGTTCGGATGAACATCGATTTACAATTGCTGCGGCAATCCTCGAACACCTTCACTAATATATAAAGACCGAATTTCCAGATATTTCGTCATAACCATGTCGGCAAGCAGTTCCTGTAGCGAGCCGAGGGTATCGAGATCGGGAGCAATCAACGAACCCGATCCGATAAGCGCATCGACACGCGCCCAAATCTCCTCTTCCGTAAATCGAAATCTATCGAGGATTTCATCGAGCATCTATGAATCGACGGTATATATTCCCGTGTATATTAGGTATTAGAATCACCAGCGTTATACAATTTATCGGGATAAAAATACTCGATTAGTTTTTCCATTGGAGTAAACCCTCCGATACCTTTATGTGGTTTTACCGAGTTATAACAGTTGAGATAACGCTTGAGTTCATTGATTCTGTGTGCCGATGAGTTAAATCGAGTTTTATCATGCCATTGCTCCATAATTGTTCTAAACACTCTTTCGGCTTTACCGTTTGTTCTAGGCGTCCTTACCCGCGTAAACCCTTGTTCTATCTTATGTTCTTTGCATGTCAACATGAATTCGTGATGATTCGACCGTTCCCTTGATTTCTTTTTCTAGCATTTTGATTAAGCGTTCCACCGATTTGCGAACTCGATTTCTCTCTCGACTTTCTCAAGTCGCCTGATACCATACTTAAGGCATCTAAACCGAGCATTTGTGCTCTTATGAATCGAAAAATCTCTGACGCGCTCGCTCTAATATCTTGTAAACTCTGGGCCTCGAAAAATGATAATCTTGTGCAAGGTCGCAGACTCTTCCTTTCTTTTTGAAATGAGCGTCATAAATCTCTTGTCGTTGGATCGGCGTTAGCCGAGTCCGTTTGTGAATGACCATTGGATACCTCCTGTTTTTTTCATCAAGGTAAGCATCCCGAAATTGTAAACAACCCTAATATATCCTACATAAATCGCCAAGGCTTGTGTTGTCCATCGTAAGATACATATTGTTTATGATTAATGATGCCGTATTACCTCTAATGACATAGTGATTAACATAGAATCATCTAAGACTTCCTTTACGCCAATAATTGTCGTATCTATTGCATAGAAATTCGTGTCTATAGCATCTGGATCGGAAGCGTCGATTTCAATAAGGGTGTTAGTGCTGGGGTAGCAGGTCCAGAGCGTCGTATCGGGTGCCATTGCCAGCCCGCCAAACTCATAATCCCCGTGAAAAGTCCACGTTCAGGCTGTCGTAGGTGGCTGTCTGCTGGCCATCGGCCATCGATACTCCGCAGAGCAGGGCAAGAGGGAGCAAATAAAGAATTGTGTTTTTCATGAGGTTCCTTCTAATGAAATCGAGTAGTATTTGCCAATTAATCATTATTCCCAAAAAAAAATTAGCTCTAAATCAATAATATTCGGCAATCCCAAAAATATCAAGCAGTAGTTTTTAGTTTTCTTCATAGTAATGCTCCGCTTTGCTACGCCATGCTATTCGCGCTGTCGCAAGAGTCGAGCTGCGCCCATGTGAAGTCCGCCGCGCCGCCCAGCGCGGTTGTCAACGACACACATATCGCCTCGTTCTGCTCGTCCCGCATCTGAAACCAAGTGGCTCCTGTAATACTCGCGATACACATTAAAACGGCAATTAATAAAAAAATTATTAATTTTCTATTTACCTAGAGAAACCAGAATTGCTCCGCCCACGGCAAGAACAATACCTAAAATTCTAAGTGCTGTCATTCGTTCTTTGAGAAATACTCCCGCTAAAATAAATATAAAAATATTGCTTGTTTGATTAAGTGCAGCAGCTGTCGATGCTTGTGTGAATTTCATCCCCGCTATCCAAAAAATCATTGCTAGATAAGTTCCAATTATTGCTCCTGACAGCGTAAATTTAAAGCTTCCTGCAGATTTTAATGAACCGAGAATTAATCGGCGTCTAGGACTAAAGATTAGGAATAAAAAAAGCGCTAAAATCCCACCAAATATTCGAATTTCCGTTAACCAGAGAAGAGGTAGTATATCAAGATATGGTTTAATAATAATTACACTGAGCACAATAGCAATATTCGCTGAGATTGCAGATATAATTCCTCTTTTCCAATTACCGGGAGGAAGCTTCGCTCGCTCGAAATTAGCAGTGAAGATCGCCGATAAAATTGCAATAACTCCAATAAACTGCACTACCGTAAGACTTTCCCCCAAAAATATATACGAAAGCAGAATAATAGCAGGGCTATATACACAACCCGCTATCGCGGAAAGCCCGGCCCCAAGGTTATTTAAACCCACAAAAAAAAGCGTATCTGCAATGCCAACACCTAAAATTCCGCTTACCAGTAAGGCAATATAGGCCACAATAGGTGTGGAAGATGACGGTAATTCGGAAAAGATTAATATCGTAGGTATCAGAAGAACGAAGGCTAAGCAACCTTTGAATAAGTTGAGAGCTATTGGATGGACACTTTCGCCGCTTCTTTTAAATAAAATAACAGCAAATGCCCACACTACCGCTGTTATAAGCGCTATTATCTCACCCATATAATTATGAAGTTCTATCATCGTGCGGCGAATGATATTCGAATAATTAGATTATGCAAGCAC
>JAGLDC010000115.1 GCA_023145965.1 bacterium
AATAAGTTTTGATCGAATACATCAAACTTTTAGCTAGCTATTATTATATTCTCGGCTCAGAAGACCTATAACAGCATTGAATTGTGGGAATTTTGGAATGATAACCGGTAAACAAAACTGAGACGAGAGAAGTCTAGAAATAGCCGAATTTTTGGCAACTCCTCCAACAAGCACTATTCTATCTAGAAAACGCGATTCGAGTTTGCTGGCGAATTTTTTTACAATCTGCAAATTGATTCCAGCGGCTAGCCTCTTCTTATCGACTCCACTGGCCAGTTTTGCCACTATCTCGCTTTCCCCAAAAACCGCGCATGTAGAGCTCAGCTTCTCCGGATTTTCATAATATTGTGAAATCTCATCCAAGTCCATTCCGATAACTGCTGCCATATTTTCGACATAACGCCCTGCACTAGCTGCACAGCGGTCGTTCATGTAAAAATCTGTTACCTGCGAGTCTTCGATCCAAATGATCTTACTATCTTGCCCTCCAAGATCTATAAGCGCAAAATCCGATAGACCGGTCTGCTCTATCGCACCACGCGCATGCGCTTGTATCTCCGGGATCACAGTAGCATCCGCTATGTTCAGTGCGTGACGCCCATAACCAGTTGCAAAAACAGAAATGTCCTCCTCAATACCAAGTTTGGTCTTATCGAGAATAAAACCTTCGGTCGAAGAATTTCCCATTTCCGAGAAAAAAAGCGAGGTATTATAAATATAAAATTGCATTTGTTCTTCGGTTACAATCCCCATTTTAACCGAACGCGAACCTAAATCTATACCGAGTAATTGCCTCATTTTTTGTCCTCGAGTAATTTGATGAAAGCTTCGGCACGAACTCGTGTTCGCTCGTCGAGGTCAAACTGGCTTTCCCCTTCAATTGTTAAAAATGGAACATCGATGTGTTTCCTGAAAAGAAGGTCCTCTATCTGCCGAAAACAGAAACTTTGCGTATAATGTATTATTCCATCGATACTGCGGGTCTGAACAGCCTCTTTAATATCCTTAATTCGCCTGAAAACGCTTGTGGGGTAAGTATATCGACAATATGCTTCGAGCAGATCCGCACCCTCGAAAGGCAAAGAAAACTGTCTTTGAACTTCAACAAATACCACACGTGCCTTTAGGCTATCGAAAAAATCGAAAATCTCCGGAAATATTGGAGGCACTCCAATATAACCTAATCGCACTCGGTCATCGAATGAAGTTCTCTTTTTGGCATCTTCGATAAGTTTTTCCGCAGTTGCACAATATTTTTCTATATCACTATTGAAATCTGAGGTTGTTACATGGAAAAGGTGATTCTCAAACGAGGTGATTTTATTCTCCTCCCATGCGAGTCGATCTATATCTTGGGCCAATCTTCGTGGTTTTTCAAGAATCCGGAAATTCTCGATAATTTGTTCGCGTTCGACCCCGAAATAGCAACCTAAATTAGTAATCTCGGCATCGAGGATACGTTTATTACCATCGTAAGGAAAAGCGAACGGGATTACCTTAATACCGATATCTTCGAGTGTCTCTGCAAGGGCATGTGTATTGGAACAATCACCTTGTGATAAAAAAACGATAGTATCAATATCTTCCGACATCGCCACCGCACCATAAATGCCAGCTATCCATGCACATATGGTACGCGGATAACCTTCTCTATAGGCTAGCGAGAGGAATTGTTCGCGTTTGTCATCTGCGAGAAAAAGGTTATTAAGATCTACTGGGATATTCCCAGACGCCCAGATAACTTCCTGAGGTATTGTTGTCGTTATTCCAATTCGTTTTTTCAATATAGTAAACTTTTAAGATGTCTCATTTGAAAACTCATAAAACCGAAAGATAATTATTGGATATTCGAAATACTTCCAAAGTAAGATTATTAACCTATTCAAATTCTATTATATAACCACTTAAACATATATATAGTGATTTGCCTATATAACTTAATTATTCAAATAAATCAATTATAGTAAATTTTTCAACATCGACCAATCCATCATCTGTAAGTTTAAGTTTCGGTATTACAGGCAATGCGAGGAATCCCAACATCATGAATGGATCATCGATAGTGCTTCCCATTTTGTTTGTTATATTTTTAATCTTCTCCATCTTTTTATCGACCGAAATCACGGTGCTAAAGGACATAAGCCCCGCCAAAGGAAGCCGAAGTTTTCCGAGCACTTCGCCATCACGCACTGCCACAAACCCACCCCCCATTTTCACAACTGCTTTCGCAGCTGTATTCATATCGGCGTCGTTAGCACCCAAAACGATTAAGTTATGAGAATCATGCCCCACCGAGCTTGCTATAGCTCCATACTTGATGCCAAATCCCTTTACAAAACCCAGCCCGATATTCCCCGTGGCTTTATGTCTTTCGATAACCGCCATTTTGAGTATATCCCGCTCCGTATCCGCAATCGCAAGGTCTTTTTGCACTTTAACCTTCTCGACAAGATGTTCTGTTACTATTTGCCCCGATATTAGCCCAATAATATGTGCTTTAGCACCCTCTACAGCAGGAATAACAAAATCTTCTTCATCGAATGGCGCGGTATTCATGGTATTTTCGGCGGAAATGGAGGTTTTCGCCCATTTATTTTCCAGAAGAATACCATCTTCGGCCACCAATGCGCCTTTCGCCCAAACCTTACGCGGATAGAATTCGCTTAACCCCTCGATCCATATTAAATTAGCGATCCTACCGGGTGCAATAGCTCCAAGTTTCTCTTGGCGGAAATATTCCGCTGCATTCAGCGTTCCCATGCGAATAGCCTCTATTGGATCGACACCGAAATCTATAGCGCGTCGTATCATATAATCAATATGACCCCTGCCGAGGAGTTCTGGCGGATGTAGATCGTCGGAGGCAAAAAGAATCCGTCTTGAATTTGCTGGAGTAATTGCAGGTAAAAGCGCATCGAGATTCCGCGCGCCGGTTCCTTCACGGATCATTAAATACATACCAGCGCGGAGTTTTTCCCGAGCCTCTCCTACAGTCGTAGCCTCATGCTCCGAACCTATACCTGCTGCAACATAAGCATTGAGCTCCTTGCCCGACAGTCCGGGCGCATGGCCATCTATGACACGACCTTTGGATACCATTATTTTATCCAGAACTCCCGGTAGGCAAAATAATACACCCGGATAATTCATCATCTCAGCAAGCCCAATTACATTTTTCTCGCTGAAAAGCTCAGCTATTTCATCGGCACCGATATTCGCACCTGAAGTTTCCATATCGGTCGCTGGAACGCACGATGGCACCATAAAAAATATCGTCAATGGGAGACCATCGGCCAACTTCAACATAAGCTTTATCCCATCGACTCCCATAACATTAGCTATTTCGTGGGGATCGGCGAACACCGCAGTAGTCCCAAATGGAAGCACACCAGCAGCGTAACTAGGTGGCGAAACCATGCTTGACTCGATATGGCAATGACCATCGATAAGTCCGGGGACTAAATAACCACCATCGAGTTGCACAACCTTTTGCCCTTCATATTGTCCAATACCAGCGATTTTGTCTCCCAATATAGCAACATCTCCTGAGATTATCTCTCCCGAAAGAGTGTTTACTATTTTTGCGCCCTTGAGAACGACATCAGCCGGCTTGTCTCCCTTTGCAACCTTGATCAAATCGATAAGTGTATCCATACTCATAATTTCTCCTGAATTACAAAAAAACTAATTTTTATACAGTTCATTGTTATAAATATAATCCTTAACTAAATCCGTAACAAGTCCATCTATGGATTCTCCTCTTGAAACCATCCTACGTATCTCTGTGGCTTCGATATCGACGATAGGACAAGGAATTAATTTTACATGCCTTAAAATACCCTCGTTTACTTCCCCAATATCCCAACCCGGCCTCACTGCCACATCTATCTCAGCTAATTGCCATAACCTATCGTATTCCTTCCAAGTATGAAGTTCTACAAGTGAGTCTCCCCCAATCAGAAGGTGTAATACATCGTTTGGAAATTCGCGTCTAAATCGTTCAAGCAAAAAAACGGTCCAAGGCTGTTGGGTGGATTCTAGTTCATAAAGACAAATCTCAAAAAGCGACTTATCTTGTATTGCCAATTTAACCATTTCAACACGATGTTTACTTGGCAAAATATCATAGACATCTTTGTGCGGTGGAATTCTGGCTGGAACCCAATTAACAATATCCAGCGGGATATATTCAGCTATATTCTGTGCCAATGATAAATGTCCCAAATGAGGTGGATCGAAGGTGCCACCAAATATTCCACGGTGTGTTAGCATATCAATTATCGGTTTTCCTTAACAATTTCGATGCCTTTTGGGCTATCTCCGTATCACCGTCGTAAGTAGCTAAATCGGTTAAGATGGATATACCTTTGGCCTCCTCCCCCGGCAACTCTAGGTATACTTTGGCCTTTAATAATAGGGTTTTGGGGATCAAGCTAGTTCCATTATATTCTTCCTCGATGAGATCTGCATATAAAATAACAGTCTCCCATTTCTTGAGCTTAAAATATGTTATAGCAATATCATATTCTTTTTTAGCTAACTTCTCCCTGCACCGCTGAATCCCATCTTGAGCTTGTTCGAGATACTCCGAGCTCGGATGAAAAATTATAAAATCTTTGAAATATTCTAGGGCGGCTCTAGTTTTATCTTGATTGAGATCTGTTCGAGGCGAACTGGCCAAAAAGGCCTCGCCGATCATAATCTCGGCTCGTTCAGCATATTCGCTTTCCTCAAACCTTTGGGATACACGGCGATACTCCATCGATGCGAGGTCGAATTGGCCATCGTTGTAATAGCTTTCGGCAAGGAGAAAAGTCCCCTCCGCAATAGCTTCGTGATATGGGTATGAATAAGCATATTCAGTAAACGACGATACAGATTTGCTCCATTTTTCCTCATTAAAATAGGCCTTACCTCTTTCAAAAAGCAAATCAGCCTTGGAAATATTATCGCCTTCGATAAGAGCTGATTTCTTAGAACAGCCGCTAGAGATTAAAATGAAAAACATGGTTAAAAACGAAATTACTATCCTGAGCATTAAAATCCTTGCCTATCTTTGGGTAAAATTAGTATTCGAGGATCCGCATGAAGAGGAAGGGTTAAAATACCATCTTCACGCTTAACTGGCGATGGCGCGTCCCATTGTTTATTATTTGAATTAAATTCAGAAGTATCTGGACTTTGTTCAGCATACTCATTCGACGTATCCAATGCAGCATATGAATTTATATTGCGAGCTTCAGGGGTTCCCGTGGTATCATTCTTAGATGTCTCCGGCCTATTTTGAACTGCTTCCGAGGGCGATGGAGCAGTTCCTTTATCTGATTGTTCAGTCCCTGAAGGCTCGATGGCTGTAGATGTTTGCGCAGAAGTCCCCTTTTCGGCCTCGGGTTGTGGAGTTTGCGTTTCATCAACCACTTTTTGTTCAGGTGGAGTCTCTTTCTTTTCCGTGGATTCCTGCGTTTCTTGTGTTGTTACTCGAGGTTCAGTATCGGCCTCCGTCTTCTGTTCAGAAGAAGCCTGTGCTTTTTGAGTATTAACCTGCGTAGCTAAATTACTCGCCTCATTACTCCTACGAGTCGGATCACCCAATGCATCGATTCTTGCAAGGGCGCGCGCGGTAAGGTCATCATTTGGATAAATCGAAAGAACCTTATAATATTCTATAACGGCCTTAATTGTATCACCCGCCATGGATAGAGCTTTGGCAAGCTCGAATTGCGCAGCAGCATGCTTGTTTCCGTCCGGAAGCAATTGAGCGCGCTTGTAATGGCGAACAGCTTCATAAAAATTCTTATCGTCGAGATAGCTATTGGCAATCCAGTATTCTGCGTTATCCAGAAGACCAGATTCTTCCGGTGCTTCCAGAACAATCTGGAACTTGTTTCTAGCTTCGGAAGTCTTTCCAGCCTCGAGAAGGCCATACGCCTCGCTATATAGATGGTTGTATTCGATTGCCGCAACAACAGCCAGTGGCATCAGAATAAAGGCTATTTTGCCCCGAAATCTCATTTCTGCACTCCAAGAAGATTAAAGCCTGTTCCCTTAATAATATGAACATCTGTGAAGGTGCCGATCTCGGCTTTCCCTCGAAAACGCACTATTCTATCTATTTCGGGTGCATCAAATCTTGTTCTTCCCCAAAACATCTCTTTGCGAGAACCTTCTCTTTCAACAAGAACCTTCAAGGTTTTACCCTCGAGTTCGATGTTAGATTCTTGTCTAAGCCTATCAAAAATCATATCCACAAATAGTTTACGTTCAACAGCTACCTCTTGCTCGATCATATCATTAAAATTAACAGCAGGCGTGCCATCTTCAGGAGAATAAGCAAAAACGCCCCCATGAATAAAATGCCCTTCATCTAAGAACTCACAAAGCTCATTGAAATCGGACTCGGTTTCACCGGGAAAACCAACCATAACACTAGTCCTAAGAGCAATACCAGGAATTGAGTCTTTTAGCTTAGCGACTATAGCGCGAATATCGTCACCGTCAACATACCTTCCCATACGCTCGAGAATATGGCCCGAGATATGTTGTATTGGCATATCGAGGTATGGCAAAACCTTGGGTGTAGTAGCCAAAGCCTCTATATTAGCATCGATCATGTGCCTTGGATGAGAATAAAGAACTCGAATCCAAAAATCAGCCTCTATTGACGAAATCGCACGAAGAAGGTCAGGGAATTTGTTTTCATCTTTATCCATCCCATAGGCTGTTGTATCTTGACCTATTAAAGTAATCTCTTTAACTCCGGAATTTATTAGAAATTCAGCTTGTGAAACCAAGGAGTCAATTGGAGCACTTCGCAGGTTACCACGAATCGAGGGAATAGCGCAATAGCTGCATCGGTTATTACAACCCTCCGAGACTTTCAAATAGGCCGAAGGCAAACTCCCATTGTCAATATTATTTTCATACCAATTTGTAAGATAATCTCTCGGTGTCGATACAAATGGTTTCGAACTCGAATTTCTAGCGCGTTCCAAAGCGTGAATTATCTTACTTTGGTCGCGATTGCCAAATACAATATCGACTTGAGGCATTTCGTTTTTTAGAACTTCGCTATACCTTTCG
>JAGLDC010000116.1 GCA_023145965.1 bacterium
TCGGACGAAAATATCGCGCCAGCCGCCGGCCTGTGCCGACCTACGTGACTTCCACAGTATCCTCGCTGGAAATCCCCGGCTCGCCTAGCTCATTATACGGTGTCGCGCGATAATGAAAAATCCCCGGGAACGGCACCCTGTCGCGGAAAGGCAGAATCTCATCGGCATCCAAATTGTATTCCGTGATATACTCCCAAACCCCCGACCCATCCTGCTCGCGCTCTAACACACACCTCGGGCAGCCGATTATCTTCGTTAAGATGACCTCGACCGTTAGCGACAACCCCACAACCACACTCACCTTGAATAGCCCCATCGGCCCCGGGAAAGGCACGCCCTCCGGCGCCTCGGGTTCCTCTGGCTCCTCCGGCTCCGGATCGCCCGGCGTCCAGACCTCGCTGGAAGGCACAAAACCGAGAAGCCTTAAATTGGAATCGTCCTTACCCCATGTCATACGCGCGAGACGATAAACGAGCCGAAGATTATCAGTGTCAACCGAAAAAACCGTCTGTTTCGCCAAAAAAGCATCCGATTTTTCGTCTTTTTCCGTGATTGCCGCCTGCATAAAATCATACATATCGTTCGCAAGGGTGACCATATTATTCACGATAGTGTCCGAAACGACACGCTCGTCGAGCGCCACCACGAGAACATCGTGCGTCTTTTTCCACTGACCGATGGATTCGTGTAAATCGCCAAAAGTCCGGGGCGCTTCGCCTTCCACGCCATACCTATTTCTAATATCATCATCTTTTTGAACCCTGTCAATTATCGCAAGCAAAAGTCCCTTCGCCTCTGCATAAAGCTCCGCGGCCTCCGCGTGTTTTTCCTGCAAATGTTGATACGCTTCGTCCATTTCGCCGTCTTGAACGAGGGCGTTTTCGCGTAGATTTTCCCATGCCGCAGAAGCCCCTTGCGCCCACGTTAGAAGCGTTCCGCCTACGCCGATACTCACCGCGTGGGCGTCGATATTACCCGACAAAAGGACGAACCTCTCTGAGCGATCATTGTCGTCGTCGTGAAGAAAATTATTTCCTTTTAACATTTTAATGCTCCTTTTTTGACTTTTTTTGGAATAAACTTAGTTGCATGCGTCGAAAACTTGCTCGCATGTATCATTTACTTTAAGTGAACGGCGTCTGCGTCGAAGTTTTTAAGACATGGGACGAAGTATTTCTTAACAGAGTCAAAGTGTTCTATACACGGGAGCAAGTATTTCTTGACTGCGTCGAAGTGTTCTATACACGGGAGCAAGTTTATGACGTCTGCGCCGAGGTCCACGGGACATGCGTCGAAGTTTTCTACACCTGCGCCGAGGTTAACCCTTTGACTACATTGACTTTACGGCATTTTAGGTGAATTCACCCATTTCGCCCCGATTTCTCTTTTTCGATAGCCCTCCCTCATTCTAAATTATACATTATTAATTCTACATTATTTCCAAACCCGTTTCCGGGATAACATGAATTAACTCTATGTAAAGAACTCTATTTCTTCTTCTTCGCCTTCATCTTGCCCTTCTTCACTCTTCGGTCACTGAGCGAAGCCGAAAGATTGCTCCCTGAGCCTGTCGAAGGGCGTATTTCGACCCGTCGCGCTTGGCGTCCTGCCCCTTCTTCGTCAGGTCGTCACCTTTATAGGTCTTCTTCTTGGCGATGTTTAGACCTCTTTTTCAAGATAAATGGGTTTTTCAAAAAAGAAAGACATCTTATTATCTTCAATTTTAAATGAAAGAACCATAGAAGGATTTGCATAATATCCCACTGACCCCATTGCAAGAACTAATGAGTTATTAAAGACATCCCATCTAAAGTTGCCTCTTAAAAGAGACAAATCGCTAAATGCTTCGTTGGTTGTTACATTCCCTGTTTTATCTTCTTTGAAGACGATTGTTATTGGTATTCTAATCCATTCTCCACCAACATTGCCAGCTGAAAAATAAAAACCTTTCCATTCACCAACAATTTGGTTTTCATCTAATTCGTTAAGAGAAATAAGACTACACATTTTGGCCTCCTATAACTTAAGTTTTAATATTAGAAATGTTATGACTATACCTATCAGCGGCAAATGGAAAACCGTCACCGACCGATTCCATATCATCAGACATAAAGTGCAAGGAACATCATTCTTGAAACGTTCGTGATTCATATCGAAAGGTTTATAATCCGTTCTTATACCGTTGTGGCAATCAACAACCCGATCATATACCTTCCTGAAAAGCTTTTCTAAGCGAAGGTAATACGCGTCGAGAAACCAGAACCCAAAAGCTGGTATCAAAGGGACCAAGAAAACATGCCATGCTACAGATTCGCTTTGCGAGAAAATGAAGGCATAAAACGCTGTGATTAAGCCGATAGACCATCCTTTCATCTTGAACGAATTCGAGGCAAGTCGGTTAATCACGCCCTGGATTATTTCGAGGTGCTTTATTTCGATTTTGTTTTCCATTTTTTTCTACTGATGTTTATAAGGTTCTTTTCCTTTTAACCACCTGTTGAATTCGATGTATTCAGAAGGTGAATTGTTGACCCATAAATAAATGCTACCATTATCCCCTTTCTCGTAAGTTATATATGGATAAAGGCCAAGATATTCCTGTCCTCTGAATGATCCATTATCCTTTAAAATAGGCAAAATAGCTACACGGTTTTTTAAAGAATCGAAATAGCCAGTTTCCCACGGCATCCATTTTGATGTCTCAGAATTGACCGAGTGAACGTAAACAAGGCTTTTGCACTTAGCCATCCTATCACGAAGCATCTTTGCGTTTTCTTTTGAAATATTTCTTCCGTTGATTCGCGAAAAGGGGTCTTCAATCCAATCAACGTAAGTTGAAAAATCGTATCTATTTTCAAGTTCTTCTTTAAGTGCGATAACTTGCGCAGAATCACCCCGCGAATGACTTAGAAAAATATCATAACTACTCCGTGGCGAGCGTAATTCATCTTCTAATGATTTTTCTAAACTCGCAAGCTTAGTCATTCCCATGCTTTTTCTTATTGAACTTAAATAACTTTTCGTAAAAAACGCCATTTCTTCTCCTTGTTTGGTTATTTCACTCCCACGTTTCTTTCGATTTTCTCCGCAGCGCGCGGGTGGTTCCCATCAGGTTGCCGCTACTGCGAAAATCTCCATTTGTTTCGTTTTTGGCGCTTCTTTCGCCTCGTAAGATGTCTCGAAATTGGTTATCAGCGCTTCGAGCATCGCGTTGCGATTGTCCTCCTTGCCGCCCAAATGGTAAAAATGTTCGCGAGTTAGCATAAAATAGTCCGTCCAAAGTTCTTCGATATATGGATTATTCCGATATTTATTGCTGTGCCATGTCGAGAGTATAAACCGTGCGTTTGTCGATCCCAATAACTTAGCTAAAATTCTCTCTTGTTCCTCGCCCCAACCATTGAAGTAGTCGGTATGGCGGGCAATATACGGCGGGTCGCAATATATGATGTCATTGCTATTGGCGGTCTTAATCGTGTCCGAGAAGTCCTGGCATTTGAACTCGTAGTCGCCTAACGCTAACGCATCGACGACGCCTTGAATTTGATTGCAAATCTTTGTTACATAAGCCTTTGCAAAGCGATTCGGCTTTTTGCAGAAAGGAACATTAAATCCGCCCTTTCTGTTAAAGCGAATCATCCCATTGAAGCAAGATCGATTGAGGAAAAGGAAATCTAACGGGTTCCGGTCTTTGTTAAACCTATCACGAACGGCATAGTAGTGTTCTCCGTCTGTTCGCAATAACTCAGCCCCCTCCTTCTCAAGGAACAGCCTCGCAATGCGTGCAGTGATTTCGCCTTGTGATACCGCCTGATAAAAGCGGATAAGGTGTGGATTCGAGTCTGCGAGTAAGGCTTCGCGCGGCCTGATATTAAAGGCAACGACGCCCGACCCCATAAACGGTTCAATCCAACGTCCGTCGAAATTTGTAGGGGCTATGTCCTTTATCCACGGAACCAATTTTGTCTTGATGCCCTGGATTTTAATTGGTGGGACTATTGTTCGATTAATGCTCATTCTTTATTATTCCTCGGGACGATAAGGGAAGTGTCGCCACCGCGATATTTCACGAATTCTTCGAGTGAAGTAATCTTCTTTGTTTTCCCCTTTGGTGCTTTCACTGTTATTTCGCCAAAGTTCATCCAATAATCGTCGAACCAATCCTCACCGAGTTTTGCGAACATCCCGTTTCCGTTTATAATATCCTCTATTCTGCTTACACTTCCGATATTGGCCGTATTGCCTGAACCCACTTTGTCACCGGCTATCTTCCATTTTTCCGCAACAAAGAACTGGATATTAGAAATAACGGAAGTAATTGAATGAAGCTCATCGATTGAATGAGAGTGCGTTTCGTCGATAGTGGCGTTTGTTGCGCGGTCATAGATTATTCCTAAACAAAAATGACCTGAATAGCTTCCATAAGGGAATTGAATGTTTTTGGTGCTTGTTCGATCTGTAAAATATTTTCCGTGTGAACCAAGCGTAAATCCATTACATAGCCATGGTTTTTCTGGATTGCGGTATGTTGTTTTAAGATCAACTGCGAATCGAACCGACTCGTCTTTTTTCAGAACAAACGAAATATCCGGGTAGTAATTTTGATGTTCAGCTAAGACCAGTGCGAATCCGTGTTCTTCGGCGAAAGCTAATATTCGAGGAAATAGATGAATCTCTAATATTTTTGAAACGACTTTGGTATCTTGTGAAATCGTATAGACGTTTTTATAAACATCGATGAATCCTTTAACAGCCCATTGGCCGTCGCTACTACTCAAATGTTTGGAAAGAGTGCCCGCGAGTTTTTTCAAAGCGATTTCAAATTTCTTTTTACTTTTCATATAGGCACCTTTTAAATTCTTATCTATCTTAATATAAAAATAGTTTTCGGGGGGCGCAAGGATTATTCCTCCGGTAGTTCGCGTATTCCGGTGTCTATCTGTGGCGGTTCGGTTAAATTGTCGCGCGAGGCGGGGCAAGAGAGGTCTTTAAGCCGTCGTGCGCTCGGCATCACCCGCGAGGTGAACGAGCCTACACCGCCGTTGTATAATCTAACAGTATCTTCGAGCCTCCTGCCAATCTTGCCAAAGAACCCGGCAAATTTGCATATTCTCTCGTGAACCTCCGCGCCCGCGTGATAACTGCTCTTCGGCGCTCTGTGCCTTTTCCTTATTAAGTTACTCTGTCGTTCGCGCGCTGTCAAGGCCTATCCGTGTTTAACCAGCCGTTGTCGGCAATGCCGATAGATGACCGGCAGGGCCGGAGCCGACTTGCTCAACCACGCGGGGCGCGCGGATTCGCTTCTACAGTCGAAGTATTCCGCCGAGAAAATCCGGTCGACAGAATGGAGGCCTGCGGAGACCCACACAAATCGTGGTTTCTTGGCAAAATAGTTTGGTCGAAGCCGTTTGCTGTCGGTCTTACCGACCCATATTTCCAGAATGGATACAGCGACAGCAAGTCCAGCGGGCCGGCCTGTTCGACGGCGCAGGCCTCGCTAATCGTGCGGCAGAGGTGCATCGGCAAAACCGGCTTTGTGAATTTGCCCTTATAAATCGACCATTCCGGCCATTCGCGCCCCTCGATAAAAACGCTGTGGCTATTGTTGAGGTTATCGAACATGCTTTCGAACGCGGCGAATTCGAGCGCTGTGAGTTCGATAATTACTTGATCGTTTTCTATTAAGATGTTCATGCTTCCCCTTTTGGAAAATGTCAAATGCCTCTATAATATGAAGCGCCACCTCCTAAAGATGCTTCAGCATCTCCTAAATTTGAAGCGCCTCCTCCTAAAGATGGTTCGGCATCCCCTAAATATGAAGCGCGGTCTCCTAAAGTTGGCTTGTGGCCCCCTAAAGATGGTTTATCGGTTCCTATTCCTGTTTGATTTTCCCCTGCACCCTGTCCAGTAAGGATATAACCCGTTTCTTCCGTTCCATAAGTTTCTAACTGACCTCTGGATGTAATTCTAAGTTTAAAATCGTTGTTTACTCTGAAATCCAGCGCTTGATCGTCCGTTGTTCCGAGGAAATTAGTGCCGGATACAGTCCCGCTGTTGCCGGTGAGAAGCCAAGCATCGCCACCGGAGCCGCCATCATAAACGGCTTTAAATACTTTCCCTTCGACAATGGTTAGGACAGAATCCGGTGACGGGTCGTTTTCTACGTCTCCAATGAAAAGCGTATCGCCGACATTCACGTTGCCGTTCACATCGAGCAAATATGTTGGAGTAGTCGTTCCGATACCGACATTGCCGGTTTGATCAATTATCAACCTTGTGTCCCCGTCGTCGACAAGGTATAGTTTGTCGCTGTCGGCGTTGTTGTTGTAAATTCCCCATTTCCCGCTTGTTCCGTGGTAAAGACCTATTCCGGCATTGTCTGCAGCGCCACTACCACTACGGATATGTATGAAGGTGCTCGATGAACCCCTCACGTCTAACTTGGCTCCCGGCGTTGCCGTCCCGATCCCCACATTGCCCGTAGGAATTGAATACATGTCGTCGCCGGTGATTTGCCAGTCGGCGTCGCCATAAACGCTGTCCGGTATCCCGTCTATGCTGTCCCAATAGACATAACCCGCCCAGTGCGCGGAGTCCCGGCGATAGGGCTGTCCCAAATCGTGAATGTAACCGGAAAATCTCCATCCCGGGGATCCCCGGCATCGTCGGTGAACTTCCCCTGGAAATACATCTTCGACGGCACGGCAAAAGAGATGCTCACCACAAGGATCAACAGTGAAATAATTGCGATTGTGAATTTCATATTTTCTCCTATTAGATTCTACGGCAGATACGATCTGCCCCAGACACGTATTCTAATTGTAATTATTCCGTAACATGAACTTCTCGTCGGCGTAACAAACTGTTTCCACAGATTGTAATGTTCATTAAGCCCAAGATCGAAGCCCTCCGGCCCAAATTTCAATTCATCTGCCCATGTCAGGCTTTCTTTGATATAATCGTGCGTTGGATTAAACACGATTGGTGGATCAGGATTATTATCGAAACTCGCCCGAACAACACATCTGTCCCATTCGTTATAAGCGCCAAAGCTCCAATCGCAGGGGTCGGTTCCAATTCCCTCCAGCCCAAAGCCAATATGACAATCTCCGCAATTCGTTATTACAAACTGCTCGCCAGCGATCATTGTGACAGTCGATGAAACCGTTAGTGTATCCGTGTTCCAAATTGTATCGATTGTGATGAAACTGGTATCGACAATTTCAAAGCATAAGGTAAAATCACCGAAGAAATCGTTCCAAAAGCCATAGTTGCCAATCGTGTCGTCGTCAGAATCGGTAACCGGCCCGATAGAGACCTGACCCACCGTTACGCCGTTGAGGAGGCTGTCGACGTCCGCCGAAGACGAAATCGTCCACCAGAAACAGCGGACAGCATATAATTGAGATACCACTGCCATTAGCAGCAAGATCATTAAAACTATTCTATTGTTTTTCATAACTAGACCTTTGAAAGAATCATAACGTTAATGTTTGATTCCAGAGGATTACTCAATTCGAAGATGCGCGTTTTTGATTCTATTATTGCCTTGTTTTCCATATTAGCAGAATCATTTATTTCAATGTATTCCTGATTCTCATATAATAATAAAATATTGCAAATCGTAAATGTCAAGGGAATTATTAATCTCACCAACATCCTCCCACTGCCCCTCCACCGTTGACTATCCCGGCCATTATCCATATAATATTGCATCACAAATAACTAATTACGGGAGTCGCCATGATTAATAAGAGTGAGGGTCAACTACTAATCAAATTTAACTGTATCTGCGGGAATAATATCGTCCTGAAGGTAATTACAGATGATGGCCAGACGCGGGAGAAATGGTGTTCGATAATCGATAGCAATTATCTACCATACTTAGGGGATCGATCACAGACATACCTAATGAACGAAATAGATGATGTTGATTCGTTCTTCTGCGATGAATGTGGCACCGAACACGATATCGGCTACATCATGGACAAAGCCTTTTAAACGTTGTTAGAATGGGGGACAAGCACCTTATTCTTCATCTTCGAATTCC
The DNA here is from genome assembly GCA_023145965.1 of bacterium. NCBI lineage: Bacteria > bacterium. The sequence continues at coordinate 8,051 of JAGLDC010000116.1, forward strand.
ACCTTGTTGTCCTCTATCCACTCAAGCACCTCATTAAGCCTGAATCGCACTAGTTTACCAAACTTGAACGCCGGCAGATATCCCTCCAGTGCCCATGTGTATACGGTAGTCAATTTTACATTCAACATCTCCGCCACGTCTTTAGCTTCGAGTAATTTGTTGTCAGATCCGTTATTCATTTTTACCTCCATTTCAGAATTTTCCTTACATCAAAGAATAATATTTCAAGAATGTGCTTTTTTTTAAGTCTGCCAAATAATGATATTTATAAATTTGTTAATTATGGTTGGTTGGAGCATCAATGAGCCAAAAAGCACAATCATATTAATTTGGCAGATAGTTTTTTCGTCTATAGATTAGAAGTTGCAAGCTTATTAACGATGTGATTCCTGTGAAATCAATTGCTTCACCATAGAATTTTAATCATGCCTATACTGCTCACATTTATGGGGATGATTATAATAGGGGATATAGAACCTAAAAAAGGAGCATTATACCTCGGTGGGAGAATATTCTAAACCTTCTTAATATAAATTTTTTTTCTGCTTTTCCTATTTCACAAAAATATTCATTTATTTAAAACATGTCGCCACCAGATACATTATAAAATCTTGCTGGACATATCGTGCAATAATTTAAATTATAACATTTCATGCACATTGGGAATTTTTCAATGTTATCTCACTCGTAGCTCTTTATATATCATTTTGTATCATTTTTTTTATACTGTTTTATTAAAAAGGTTCCGTCCCTATATTTCTGTAAATTGGTTTTAGTTAGTCAGATGCTTTTATAAAAAAGCCATCGCAACAATCTCGACTTTCGGTTAGATTTAGATTGAAAACAAAAAAAAACTGAAAGGAGACATCACGATGGCCAAAAAACAAGATAAAGAGTTCTTTGAGATTTTTCAAGAAGCAAATACGGAGCAGAGAGACTTTCTTCAGGATTTGATCCGGGAGGTTCTCAGTCAGGTCATGGAGGCTGAGATCGAGTCCCAGCTTGGTGCGGGGCATTATGAACGAACCGATTCTCGACGTGGTTACCGCAACGGTTACAAGCCGCGAACGCTCAACACCCGAGTCGGAACATTGGAGCTGAAAGTTCCACAAGACCGCGACGGGCTATATCGCACCGAGATTTTCGAGCGTTATCGCAGAAGTGAGAAAGCGCTTTGGCTGACAGTCCACGAGATGATAGTTTCCGGGGTTTCGACACGCAAGGTTGACAAGATAGCGAAACAACTTGGGGTCGAACTCGCTATCGAGATCGACGGCCTCCCGCATGGCTTCAAGCCTCGACGAGGAGGTCGGTAAATGGTTGACAAGGCCTTTGGACAAGAAAATCTGGGAGCAAGAAAGCGTCGAAGATGCTCGCCGAAAGGCTTCTGAGTTGATTTTCGTCCTGGAGCGAGTTCGGCCCGATGTCACCGAGTGGATCGAGGAGACTATCGATGATACGTTTGCAATATATGCATTTCCGGCGAGTCATCGCAGAAAGCTTAAAAGCACAAACATGCTGGAACGAGTGAACCAGGAGCTGAAGCGTAGAACGCATGTAGTTAGAATCTTCCCAAATGTTCGTGCTTGCCTTCGAATGTGCGGGACGCTCTGCATGGAATATAGTGAGGAGTGGTCAACCGGGAAACGTTATTTAACAATGGAAAATCAAACAAAAACCGAAATCGAGAATGAGCCAAACGCCAATTTACAGAAAATTTAGGACTTGACTATTAGAGTATGGGCTAGTGATTGTGTAGCCTATTTAACTTATGTTCCAGTTTCCTCCAACTCTTTTGTTGAAAATTCTATGGATGAAGATAATAAAAAAAATTTGAGATTAGCAATATTATTTTGATTTTTGACTATGAGAATAACACTATTTCGGCATTTAATGAAAAAACTGAAAGTGCTCGCATTATTGTGTATAATTGTTCATCTTCAAATTGTATTAGCAAATATCCCATTGTTGATCGCCATATCAAACCAAAAGAAACGATTATTGAAAAAGACATATATTGGGATAATTATTTTCAAATTAAAATAGAAGAAAAAGATGGTTTCAAAAAATTCCCTTGGAGTTCTGGTTGGATCGTCCCCAAATAATAAAATGAGATTATTAATTAAATTTATACAAATTCCTTTATATTCATGTTTGCTATTGTTTGGATGTGCAAATAAGCAGATAGAAATTATTAGAAATAATGATGGAACCACCTGTAGGAATACATATAAAAGTTATAGCTGGGGTGATAATACTGAGCGTAAGGAGTTCATTTATGAAAATGGTATAGTATTCCGCGAACAATTTTCTACACAGGGGGTTATTGTTGTTTTTGATTATACAACCTATACTGTTTCTGTTACAAATAAGAGCCTCAATACGGTTCGAATAATAATAGAGATTCAAACTGGAACATCACTCTGGAATTTAGTGACATTTCCTGTGTTCGACAAAATGATTAAAGGAAAACAAAGTGTTGGACCAGAAAAATATTTGTTTCCGGAGACCGTTTTGCTATGAAAATCTATGTTCCAAAAACTCCAAGAACAAAAGAAGAGAAGTCTTTAGATGGATTTGGACTTATCTCTCTTAAAATAGATGGTCCAGGATTGCATGGTAGCGAAGATGATATTATTTATTTCCCATCTTTTAATGGATCAGTAACAGTTCCATAGTCGTTGCAAAATTGATTTGTTGTGTGTGTTGCAATAAATTGGTCTAATTTATTGTGTTTAGTTGACATAACCTTT
>JAGLDC010000117.1 GCA_023145965.1 bacterium
ATTTTTAGTATAAAGCCACATAAAACAATCTCGAATAAGGAATCCAGCGTCATCGACAGCTGATACCATCCTGTGGTAAAGCCTTGGACTCGAAAAAGAAAAGAAAAAACCTCCCGGTTTTAAAGCTCTATATAATTCCTTAGATATTTCAAAATACCATTTATAGAAATTTACACCTTGTTCTCTGCTAAACTTCATCCCCGGAGGTAACGATTTGACTACATTGCAATGATCGGTCAGATTAGCAACTGCCTTATGCTTCCAATTGTTGTCCATTTTATCAAGAAAATAAGGCGGATCGGTTAGGACAAGGTCTATAGAATTATCATCGATTTGCTTTAAAACCTCAATTGCATCTCCCGATAGTAATTTGTTCACTAAATCAGCACACATAAGGATTTCCTCGATAGATTTCTATAGGTTTCCAATCCAGAATTTTTTTGAGTTAGCTTGATAACTTCGGGTAAAAAAAACAAATTCAGAGCATAATCCTGAGCGACAGAATTTGAAACACGAGTATCCTCAGTATGAAATCTGTTATTCTTCTTCAGTTTTGGAGGTTTCAATTTATATTTTTGTTGAATTTTAAGATACTTTTTTAGCATTAAATGAGTTATTCCAATATAGTTTTTTTTATCATGTAAAAGTCAAAATATATAGAGGAGCATTAAGCTTCCCTATCGCGCTAATTTACTTTGATTGGTATTTCCTTGCGCTTTTGCTCTTCTTTCTTTGGGAGAACGACCTTGAGAACGCCATCCTTGTAGCTCGCTAGAATCTTGGACTGATCTATTTCGGAAGGGATATAGAAACTTCGTTGGAAAGAGCCAAAAATCCGCTCATTGCGGTGCCAACTCTCGGTTTCTTTTCTTTCTTCCATTTTCTTTTCTCCAGAGATTGATAGCACTCCCTCGTGCATAGAAACGGAGATTTCTTCTTTTTTCATGCCGGGGATTTCGGCGATAACCTCGAGAGCATCGGTTGTTTCTTTGATATCGACACCAGGCGCCCATAGCGCAGGTCCTGTTTCCGAGAGATCTCCGAACATCTTGCGCATTCTTTTATCCACCTCATCTGACCAATCCATGATGTCTCCAAATGGTTTCCATCGAACGATTGCCATGTTTCACCTCCTTATTGATTTTATTATCATGACACCATATACATTACAGTCTGCGTGCCAGAATAACCATATTAGCTGTAATACATTATATTACAACTAGTTATTCAAATAGTGGGATGTTATAATGGATATTATTCAGTGACATATATTGTCAAAATATGGCATAGGCTGACTCCGAGTGTCAAATTATGTCATTTATGACAAATCGACGGCTTCGCAGATTCGGTTATCTTTTTTATAGAATCTTTTAACCCGCTCGGAAAGGCCGGTAAGTATCTCGTAATTGAGCGTTCCCGCCCAGATAGCATGATCTTCTGCAGTGATTGCCCCACCATTATCTTCACCGAGAATTACTACTATATCGTCGAGTTCGACAGAGCTTCCAGTAACATCGGCCATAGTCATGTCCATGCAAACTCGACCTACTAAAGGATATCTTTTTCCTCGGATAAGCACAAATCCTCGATTCGAAAGCGCTCGTCGTAGGCCATCACCGTAACCTGCGCGGATAACAGCTATGCTTTCTTTGCCGCGCGTGGTATAAGTTCTTCCATAGCTGATGCTTGTTCCCGGTGGGTATTCTCTTAGTTGAATTACCTTACTATATAATGAAAGAATTGGTTTGACCTTCACTGTGTTGGCTATTTCGGCCGATGGATAAAGCCCATAGGCCAGTATTCCTGGGCGAATGCCATTCCCATAAATGGGATGAGAAAGAATCCCCGCAGAATTGGATATATGAATAAGAGGAGGTGCTATACCAAGTGTATTGAGTTTCTCAACAACAGTCGCAAAGCGGTCGAGTTGCAATTTGGTAAATTCGATGTCTGATTTGTTCGTCGAATCGGCTACAGGGGAGTGCGAGAAAACTCCGGCTATCT
>JAGLDC010000118.1 GCA_023145965.1 bacterium
CCGTCGGAGTTTTATGTCGCACCGTTGCGGGTTTGTCAACCACCGTCCGAGTTTTATCGCATACCGTTACAAGTTTGTCAATTACCGTCGGAGCCTTGAAAACGCAAATTCCAGCCCAACATGTTAAAGAACAATAACTTACACTAATTCGGGCATTTCGCCCGATTTCCACAAATCTCCAGTTATCTCGATAAACCTCCCTCATTTTACCCCGTCATTGCGAGCGACCATAAGGAGCGCGGCAATCTTTTCGTTTATTCGATGAGATTGCCACGTCGGGTATTCGCCCTCCCTTCGACAGGCTCAGGACATCGCCTCGCAATGACACCCATTCTACATTCTGTATTATCACAAACCCGCGAACGGGATAACACAAATTAATTCGATGTAAAGAACTCGATTCCGCCGCCAATGCTCTTTTTATTCCCGATCCCCCCGCAGTTTTCCGCAAACCCTTTCCCATTTGGGCTGTGTTTCTGTATTACATAACAACAACAATAAATAACAAATTCACATAACCCATTGTCAAGGGGTTTCTTCATTTCCCTAGATTTATTTTCAACTACGGGGAAAGGGGATTATTCCCCTACTGACTTCTCGAACTCTTCGCAGAAGCTTTTATATTTCGATCGCATATTGTAAAATGGCAACCCGATTAGCCGATAATTTTCGGAGTCGTATGCGATGCCTTCGAGGAGTTTTTCGACTTCGCCTTCTTCTTCTATCCGTTTGAGGAAATCCTCTTTCCATTTGTCATGTTCGATAAGTTGTTCGCCCTTCGGCTCGATGAATAACTGGTAGTTGAGCGATTCGCCGTTTTCTTTGTCCTTCATGAAAAGAAGGAAATCCGGTTCGTGACGGCGGCCCTCGTCGAAATCGTAAAGCGCAATAAAACCGGCGTTACGGACGAGATAAATATCCTCGTATTTCTGTTTCATCTTGTCGATTACGCTCTCGATGTATTTGATAAGGTGTTTCTCCTCGGAAGTTCCAAAATTATCGGTTTGCGCGAACCATTCGGTGGCTGTAACATCGAGCGATAATTCCGCGTTCGGGTTATTTATTATCGACTTGCCGGATTGAGCCTCGCCAAATGTCTGCGTGAAATTAAGCTCCTTGTCTTTCACGACCTCTTTTATTCGTTTTCCCCTGAATTCCTTGCTTCCGAAATATACGCGGCTGTTTTCAGTGATATACTTCTTCACCGATTCGAAGATGAGAGTTGCCGCATCGAGCTTATCTGAGGGACTGAGGTTTTCGAGCCTTTTCTTCGAGCCGAAAATAGGGATATAGAGTTGGCCGCAATAATCGTTTGAAGTTATAAACTCATCAATCGTTTCGAGATGCGGGAATGAAATTCGTAAATTATCGAAATGGAAGAACGGTTTTTTGTCGATTGCCTTTCTGCAAATGCGATATCCGAGGTCTTTTACGGTGAAATCGCGATATTCGGAGCGGTCTTTTTCTTCTTTATTGTCTGAGGAGAAGAATTCCTTATCGACAATCTTGCCCGTTCCTACATCGTGTTTCGTCCTTGTGCCGACTCTCGCAAGGTCGGTTAGGGAATTTATTTTGTTGCGGTCTATTGCCTGCCTTTCGTTGAAGAAAACGTATTCTTCCTTCCAGAAGCGGGTTTTCTTCACTTCGTCTTTCACTCGAAGCTCGCGGGTTATTTTCGGCGGATCTGTTTGAATGCCCATCTCTTCGAGCGTCTTCTTGAGGTCGGTGATATATTGGTTATTGTTGATGCTGTGGTAATATAGCTCTTCGAGACAGGATAATTCGCTTCGAGGCTCTTCGTCAAATTTCCTTTTAAACTCCTCGCCGTCGCCGCCCACCATGAAAGGCCAATATCGCGCACCTCTTCCTATTAGTTGAGCTTCGGAAAGCGTTGTGCTTTTTGTGCCCTTGCTCTCGTCGAGACGAACGATGTCGAACAGATTCAAAACGTCCCAGCCCTCGTTGAGCATATTCACAACGAAAATCGCCCTAATCTCGTTTTTTTCGTCTTCGAGGCTGTTCACTAAAATCTGGTTTTCCCTATCGTCGGCCTCGGATTTCGAGTTTAGCATCAAAATCCTTTCGGGGCGGAAATCCTCCTTAAGCTCTCGGACAAGGTTATGTGTGCTTATATCGTGCTTCTTGAAAAACCGGAAAGCCTCGGCTATTATCGAAGTCCGAACATCCTTCTCGATTTTACTAATATCGTCTTTCCTTAGGTTTTTTATTATCTCTCCGAATTCGGCGCATACCTCCTCAGAAGCCGCAATAGTGGGGGATTTAAAAAGCAAACAGGGTTTCAAGTCTATTCCGTTGTTCTGCGCTACTTTCCTGCGATATTGACTTAAAAGAATCGCCTGGAGAATTCTCTGCTTCTGTTTCGAATCGGTTTGCAAAAGGCGAATCTCTTTCGAGTATTTATCCGCGCAGAATTTCTGAAGGTCATATTGATAGATTATCTTGTCGCTATACTTCTCGGCGATTTTAGGGTCTTTAAGTTCAACCGTCGCTGTATAAGCAAGCATTACATTCTCGTCGTTGGAAGTGAAAACCCTATCGATAGTGCTTTCCCATGTTCGATAATTTTCCTCGGTTTTGGAGAGGCTTTTCTTCGTCAGCGCGTTGATATGATGGGCTTCGTCGGATAACAGGACGATTTTTTTATCCTTTAACTCCTCCAGCGTGACCGCATTCTCGCGGGGTTCGTTTATTCTGGAGTGTAAACCTTGAACGGTGGTAAAATGGATATTGATTGCGTCCTTATCACTCGCATCGAAGTTCTCAACTTCCTTAACCTCGACGATTTTGTCGTCGATTACGATTTTCTCCGAAAAAAGAAATTTACTCGAAGACGGGTCGAGGAAATTCACGCGCGTTTTCTCGATTACATTCGTCGCATTTACGAAAAAGATGAAGTTTCGATAGCCCTTTTTATAGAGATAGAGGATATTCGCGGCCATAACGACGGTCTTTCCGCTTCCGGTCGCCATGTGGAAAAGCAGATGCATTGGCCAATGGCGGTGCTTGTAATCGTCGAAATAATATTCAAACCGAGCGAGGGCCTCTTCCTGATATGGCCTTAGCTTAATTCGCTTGTTCAGATTCGCCGTGATATAGTCCTTCTGCTCGTATTGGAATATTCCGAGGTCGGAAAGCGTATCGAATTGCTGGCAAAGGGTCTGTTCGGCCATTTTATTCTTTCTAATTTGAAATCAATTGCGTCGTATTTAAGTTGTCTGGAAATTCCGAACAACTGATTTTGAACTGTTGCAAATTATGCAACAGTTCAAACGCAAGCATAGCACTACTATTCACGCTCCACTTCCATTTCCTAAACATCATCCGATCATGTCCTATTTTTATATTCATCACATAACCATCACATAAATAAGTTGTTGTTTATCAACGAGTTATTAACTTGATACTAACGATTTATCAAATATCTATCACAAAGGATCCTTAGAGTTAGATATAGTCGTCTTAATTTGCTCGATTACTCCATCGATGTTGTCGAAGACTTCTTCGTTTTTAAATCTGATAACTTCGATATTAGCCGAGTTGAGATATTTTGTTCTCTCTTCATCGTATTCTTGAGAAAACTCGTTGTTGTGGCTGGAGCCATCGAGTTCTATTGCTAAACGGCATTCCGGTGAATAGAAATCCAAAATATATGAACCAACGCTGAATTGGCGTCGAAACCGTATCCCTTCGATTTGCTTTTTACGAATAAAAATCCATAGTTTCGCTTCGGCGTGGGGCATGTTACTTCGCAAAGCACGGCGATGTTCCTGAAGTTCTTTTTTGTTGTAGAGCCTCATATTAACCCCCTCGGCGCTACGCGCCACTCCCCCTTATAAAGGGGGAGATGTTTTTTGCCACTCGGCTTTCTTTTTTTCCCCCTTGCCAAGAGAGCGATGTC
>JAGLDC010000119.1 GCA_023145965.1 bacterium
CGCTGGGAAAATCTGGCGAGGGATATATAGAGCTTATGAAACGTAACACAAATGAGATTATCGATGGCCTCGAGTAAGCCCCTAATAGAGCTGAAGGATGTTACTCTGAATCGAGGAGGACGTATTGCTCTTGATTCGGTCTCATTGCACCTCGACCGGCGCACACTACTTGGCCTTATAGGCCCGAATGGAGCTGGTAAAACCTCGCTTCTCAAGGTTATATTAGGTGAATTAGAGCCTGAATCTGGTGAGGTTTTTCTGGATGGAATTCCGCATAAAAAGGCCTTAAGAGAAAGATGGCCTATAGGCTATCTTCCACAACACCATACATTCGAATCCCTAATACCAATAACCGGTTTCGAGGCTGTGATGATGGGTAGATTCGGGAGGATGGGAATATTTCGTAGTCCTTCTGAAGAAGATAGAAAAGCAGTTTTAGTTGCTCTCGAGCGTATTAATGCACTCGATTTAGCAGATAAACTTATCTCTGAACTCAGCGGTGGTCAAATACAGAGGATTTTTATTGCACGTGCTCTGGCATCTGAATCACCAGTTCTTCTCCTCGACGAGCCGGAGGCTGGGATAGATCGTGAAACAGCTGACCGTTTTATGCGATTACTTTCCGACTTACGCGATAAACTTGACCTCGGTATCATTCTTGTGAGCCACGATATAGGCATGATAACACGCAATGCCGATGTGGTAGCCTGTATCAATCATAAACTCCATTTCCACGATAAGCCTGTTAAACTAGATGGTTCAGCACTCTCCGAGGTATTTGGCGAGGAGTGTGAACTCTTGATCCACAGCTATCCCATACGACAACTCGAGGGCCACGATGATTGATGCCTTTAGTTATAGTTTTTTCCAGCGCGCACTTGCAGCTGGTGTTATATCGGGTGTTCTTTGCGGTATTCTATCGATTTATATTATCGCTCGGCGCATGGCTTTTATTGGCCAGGGGATATCACACGCTGCTTTTGGGGGGGTAGCATTAGGTCTATTTTTTGGAATAAACCCACTTACACCTGCGGCGTTATTTGCTATTGCCATGGCTTTTGGAATTAATTTTTTCTCAAAACACGGAAGAGTTAGCCGCGATACAATCATCGGGATATTGCTTTCAAGTTCGATGGCGATTGGCGCCATATTGATTGCATTATCAAAAAACTATTCAGGCTCGATTTCGAGTTACCTTTTCGGTAGCATTCTTTCTGTCGGCAAAGCGGAATTATGGTATCTTATTGTTGTAACCTTTATCTGTCTTGTGTTTGTTGGCATTTTTTTCAAAGAGCTAAAATTCATAGCATTCGATGAGCGTATGGCGGGGCTCTATGGTATCCATAAAGACGCAATACAGCTAGGGCTTCTTGTAGGTATAGCTTTGGCGGTAATAGCAGCTATTCAGGTTCTAGGGATAATTCTTGTGAACGCCTTTTTAATAATCCCAGGAGCCATCGCTGTGATGCTATGTAGAAAATATAATTCATTGTTTTGGGTTGCACCTACGATTGGTGCAGTTTCGGCATTGATAGGTCTTGTAATCTCGTTCTTACTCAATATCCCCTCCGGTGCGGCAATAGTCCTTTTGTTAGCTATCGCCTTTGTGGTTGTTTTCACGATTAAGAAATACTCAGGAGCAAAGGTATAGTGAAAAGAAGCCTTCTTGAAAGTGTAATCGAGAACCTCTACTCGTTTATAGATTATGAGAAACTAGGCGGGAAAAATCCATACAACACTAAAGAGGAGGATATCGAGCGTTTTAGACGCCTTTTGTGCGAGAGGGGAAATAGACATAAGGAATACAAAACTATTCTTGTAGCGGGTTCTAAGGGCAAAGGCTCGACTGCGGCAATGCTAGAATCTATGCTTCATATTGGAGGATACAAAACAGGGCTTTATACATCGCCGCATTTAGTGGATATTCGCGAGCGTTTCAGGATAGACGGAAGATGCGTCGAGGATGATGTTCTTGCAAGAAAAATCGAAGATATAACTCGAATGGTCACGGAAAAAACTGGGAAAAGGGGTTTCCGAACAGTGTTCGAGATAATGACGGCATCAGCTTTCGAGATTTTTGCCGATGCCGATGTCGATTATGCAATTATCGAGGTGGGAATAGGCGGCCGGCTCGATGCCACAAACGCTATAGATCCGGACGTATCGATTATTACAACTATAGGTCTCGATCACACTCATATTCTTGGGGATACTGTCGAGTTGATTGCTGGCGAGAAGGCCTGTATTATCCGTAATGGTAAGCCGCTTATTATAGGCTATCAATCCCAGGGAGCACATGAAGTAATTTTAAGCAAGGCTCGCGATTTAGGTGCAGAACCCATTGTCGATTTGAATGTTTCAAAACCATTGGATAATATTTCAATATCAAGGCAAGGAACGGTTTTTAACTATCGGGATAGCAATTGTAATTTATCATTGGTGGAATTGTCGCTCATCGGAGAGCATCAGGCGGAGAATGCCGCGATAGCGATTGCTGCATCGAGACTCCTCGAACTCGATGAATCGAGTATAAGAGCAGGCCTTTGTTGTGTGAATTGGCCGGGAAGACTTCAACTGGTGGGCACTTCGCCGGATATAATTGTCGATGGTGCGCACGGCCCGATGGCATTTAAGCGGCTCGTGGAGGCTATTCGACAGACATGGGGATGTTTACCTGTATGGATTTTCGCCGCGAATAAGGATAAGGATATTGCAGGAATGTTGGATGTTGTCAAATCCTGTAAGCATAACCTCATACTCACTACCTTCGATTGGCCGCGCGCAGCCTCACCAGAGGAACTACTCGCAATCGCCGGCGAAGGTTTTACAACCGATGATTTTAAGCAAGCACTCGATAAGGCCCGTGAACTCGCGGGCGCTTCTGGGTTAATAGTGATTGCGGGAAGCCTATATCTTGCCGGAGTCGCACTTAAAGAAAACGGCAGCATTCCATGCGAGTTATTTACTGAGTATTCCACTAAGATAGACATACATGCCGCCAGTTAAGTAATTCCCACGCAAACTGGATTCTGAAATAATATATTAAATCAACGTCAAATGCTTAAATAGTAAATGAATGACTGATACCTGAGTCCAAATGTCTAGCCAAATTCTAATGTTGTAAATTTCTCAAAATACCCGTTTTTGGTTGCAAGTAATTATTACAATTTAAGACACCTAAGAATTCACAGGGCGTTTTATCTTGATTTAGACTACTTTGAGATTTATAATTTTAGGTTATTAAACAATCCAATTATGAGGTAAAGAATGCGAAATAAAGTAATCGATCTTATAGTTTTATTAATGGTTTTTAGTTTAGGCTATGCCCAAGAAATTACAATTTCTATTGCGGCTGGTCAACAAGTAGTTCCATCGGTGGCAACGGACGGCACCGATTTTTTTGCAGTATGGGAAGATGCTCGTGCTGGAACTGGCAATCCCAATATTTATGGTAGGATTATTTCTGCCGGTGGTTCCCTTCCCGGTTTAGAATCCCCTGTTTGTGCTTTCATGAATTACCAAAAAATTCCCGATGTTGCTTGGGATGGCACTTACTACCTAGGAGTGTGGTTCGACCGCAGAGCTGGTTATCAAGTATATGGTAACCTGCTCAATCCTGATGGCACACTTTATCTCGGAAATTATAATATTTGCACTGTCGATGGAAGTATTCAAAATGTTCGGACCTCAGGCATGGAAGGTGCCTTCATTGTGCTGTGGGAAGAACGGCTTATGGGGATCAGCGATCTTTATTATTCAATAACTAAGAGCGATATGTCCTCTACAATTAGAACTCAATTAGGCGAACCGGATGGCAGCGAAAAGAATCCCGCTATTGCACGCGGAGATAGCGCTTGGATTGCAGTTTATGAAGATTCACTTGCATCGGGTAAAGGTATATTTGCTCAAAGTGTAACATATGGCCCTGGTGGCAGCGATATTTCTGCTATGATCGAGATTTCGGCAGTAACAAATGATGAAAGCTATCCGTCGATAGCGTATGGTGAGGATGGTTATCTTGTTGTTTTTGAGCGTGAAGGTGGTGTAACTAATAGAGATATTTTTGGTGTTATATTGGATTATTCAGGTGCGCCCATAGGTTCAGCTTTCCCTATCTCGACCGCCACCGGCAATCAAATAAAACCATCGATTTCGTTCGATGGTATTGGATATTTGGTAGTTTGGCAAGATAATCGCGATTTATTATCTGACATATATGGTCAAAGAATAAGCACCAACGGCACACTTATCGGGCCTGAAATTGCTGTTTCGACAGCAACGGGAACTCAACAAAAACCCCATTCAACATCGAATAGCGAACATCATCTCGTTATTTGGGAAGACTCCCGCGATGTTACTTCAGATATTTACGCTACGAGAATCCCTGCAATGACCATATCGAGCGCGCCAGAAGTAATGATATTACAGCCATCGCCATTTGTCGTGACATCTTGCGACCGCTATCCAATCAAGATGTTGATCGAGGACCCCGATGGTATTGACCCATTCTCGCTTTTGTTTTATAATGGAAGTGATACTGTAAACGGATATTCCTCATCGGTTGTATTTATTGGTGATACATTCAGATATACACCTTCGTCTGATTGGCCTAACGGATCGACAATTGATTTAAGTCTTGTCGATATAAACGACAGTCTCGGCAATCATATTGATTCACCGATCAACTGGAGTTTTACAGCAGACCTTGGAAATCCGGTTATTGATAATCTTATTCCTCGAGCCGGACAAGTCCTAACGGTATTTCCTGCTGTGATTTCGGCTAATCTAACAGATTCTATCACGGGAATAGATATTTCTACTCTCATAATGGTTTTTGATGGTGATACCTTGTTTTTTCCAGATAGCCGTTTAAGTTGGGATGGATTTACAATACGCCTTACCCCAGACACCACCGGTTTAATGATAGGAACCCATAGCGTTTCGATTAAAATCGGCGACTCTCCGGATGTTTGTGACCCAAATTACGTAACGATGGAATGGGATTTTTTCGTCAATCCGAGTGGTGGACCGAATGCCACTGCGGTTCTGCCTCGTAATGGAGATGTTGTTGCCAGCGCCACACCGGGAATTGAGATTCTAATTTCCGACCCGGACGGAATCGATGAAACATCGATCGAGATTTCTGTAGGCGGTGTGATGTATTCCTGGCCGAATCCCTCGATGTCGTTCTCCGATTCTATTCTTACTGTCGCGAGTTCATCAATTTTTATTCATGAGCAGATAGTGGCGGTCAACCTGATGCACGCTCGAGATGATATTGGCTCCGACCTTGAGTCGCCTTTAACGTATAGCTTCGTTGTCGATTTAGAACCACCTGTTGCTGGGACATTTTTCCCAAATACGGGCGATACACTTCATGTCGGGACCGAAGATATTTGGATTGTTGCGCAGGATGAGCCTGCTGGTATTACTGTTGATCCTTCCCATATTTCCTTTGAATTTTTCGATTTGAGTATGGATTTGATCGAAACGGCAATGGCAGGTATGACCTCTCGCGGGGATACTCTTGTTCTTCAGAGTGGGGCTTTTGGATCGGCACTCGACGACGGCTCAGAAATTATAATATGCGCTAATCTATCAGATAGCCCGGATGTTTATGAGCCTAACGACACGAGTTATTGTTGGCAAGTCTATATCGAACTGATGGCGATATCCGAACGCGAGTTGCCGGGCCAGAAAAACATGAATGTTATGCCGAATCCTTTCAATGCTGGGTGTATTATCCAATTCCAGGGAACTGTCGAGATATACGATATTTCGGGGAAGCTAATTGATGTTCTCGACGATTGCTCGAAGGGAGTGCTTTGGACTGGAAAAGACAGAGGGGGAGCTTCTGTTCCTTCGGGGATCTATCTGGTCAAAGGTCGAAATACTGGGATAACAGAAAAAGCGGTTTTGTTAAGATGATGTTCTCTTTCAGGGGATTAATTGAATTTAACTGGAGATTGAAATGAGTTTTTGGAAAATTGTGTTATTAGCATTGTTAACTTGTTCCAGCTTGTTTGTATTTATATCATGTGGTGACAACGGCACAGACCCAGATGACAATGGCAACGACACTACAGGCGATACTACCGATACGGTTGCACCGTTTATTTTTTCATGGAACCCAGCCGATGGTGAGACTGAGGTTTCAAGAGCAGCAACTTTGTGGGTTTCCATATGTGATACCGGCGGGTATGCTTCGGGGCTCAATCCCGATTCCATTTGGATGAATGTGAATTCGGTTGCTGTTATCCCATCGCTGATAACAAATTCCTGCGGTGGGTTGGATTTACGCTATATCCCGCCGTCGCAATTCGATTTGGGAGAAACTATTTATGTTGATGTCACCGCTGAGGATATGGCCGGCCATCGAGCAAACGGCTCCGCGAATTTTTATATAGAAATTGGCGACACCTTCAGCCTCGATATCGACAGTTTGCCGCCTTTGGATGGTTTCGCTTCGCGCTCGAGGCCGGATGGATTCACTACAAAAGCGCTTTATTTCTCCTCTCCAACATCGGGGAGTTATGTCGAATTGAGCGGTTCGCCATATCATTTAAGTTTCTCTCCAAAGCGCTCCTGGCTTCTTTATGATCCATATCCCGATGGAGATATTTATGCGGAAAATCCATCACTCGGTGCAAGGCTTCAGTTTACTTCAGATATTATCGAAGAAAAATATCCGGCGCTTTCCCCCGATGGCCACACTTTGGCTTTTGGGCGTAGTGAGGATATTATCTTGTATAATTTTCAAACCGAGGAAGAAAGGGTGCTTGCTTCGAGTTCGCAGGGTGGTCGGGAACTGGAGTTTTCACCTGACGGGCAATATCTAGCATATCGAAGTGGTTCAGGTTCCTATAATCCTAAGTTGTTTATTCGAAATGTCTCCGATGGTGACAATATAACCTATACAACGATCTATAACGATGTAAGCTCGTTCGATTGGAGCCACACACATAATGGTATCGCATGCGTTGTTACCGGGAATAGGCTATATTATTGGAATGTCGAGGGGGGATCGTATCCTCAACTTCTTCGTTCGGCGGATAATATTCAGTTTACGGCTTTCGATGGTATGGATAACATTTATTTTGTCGAGAAATATCCCTCCGGAGACAGAATACTTAAATCAAGTATATCTGGCCCACCGAGTATTGTTATAGATTTAACCTCGGAGAGCGCTACTGTCGAGGCTCTTTGCGCTTCCGAATATGGCGATATTATTTTTTCAAAAAGATCGGGTTCTTCTTTCACTCTTGAGTATCTTACCTCAGGAAACACATCCTCGACTTCGATAACCTCCTCGGTTGGGCAGACAATTCAACTTCAATGGTATTAGAGCGGAAATGAATAAACGACAACCGATAATCGGTATTACAGCTAGTTGGGCACCGGAAAAGGAGGGTAGGCCTTTTTTTTCAGACGCAGCTTTTGATTACTTAAAATGCGAGTATTCCGAGGCCATAGCCGACGCTGGCGCCGTGCCTATAATAATCCCAAATCTATCTCCGAGAAATTGGGATTATCTAAATACGCTTATTCGAAATCTGGACGCACTTTTTCTCTCCGGTGGAAGCGATCTTGCACCCGATTTTTTTAACCAAGAGAAAATTCAAGGGGCAAAATGCGTTATTCGCCGCAAGCGTGATGAGTTCGAATTCGAGTTAATGAGACGATGGGAAATGATTCGACCCCAAAGTCCGATCATGGCGATTTGCAGAGGACATCAGGTGCTTAATGCTTATTACGATGGTTCATTATTTCAAGATTTTGAAGCCTGCGGGATTAAGACTATCTCGCAAGGCCATAGGACACCTGAAAAAAAGCGCACAAATCATACTATCGAAGTCTATCCGGGGACACTTCTCGCAGAGATAATTGGAGCGGGAATTCATGAAGTAAATTCGAGTCACCACCAAGGGATAGATAAGCTTGCGGATGGATTTATTGTAAGTGCCCGCGCCGATGATGGCATTATCGAGGCTATTGAGCCTCGACTACGTGATCGGTGGTTGATTTCCGTTCAGTGGCACCCTGAAGCTATGGGCGATGTTGATAGTGGCAGAATTTTCGCTGCGTTTGTCGAATCTTGTATGACCTGATTTTTTTCCGCCAGACCAATTTCCAACCGCAATGGGACCCTTTGTAATAAATTACCTTCCCATCGGCTGATCGATAGTGTTATGGTGCTGCAAGTGTTCTTTTTGGAATGGAATCTGCGATAATCGAGTCGAGGTGATGAAAAACAAGTCGCCTTTGATATCGTGGGGAAATGTTTTGCGTTGACATAATGACAGTAGTTAATATAGTGAGCAATCTATGTCAGAAGATAGACAACAGATAGAAGAATCTCTCGAAATGGAGCGGACGGAACACACCGCTTGTTCTTTGCCTATGGTCTCGATTATTATTCCAGTTCGTAACGAGGAAACCTATCTTGGAAGATGCCTTGAATCAATCGAGAGGCAAACATATCCGCATGAATTGATCGAAGTGTTGGTCGTTGACGGTTGCTCAATAGACAAGTCGATGGATATTACCCGGAAATTCTCTGAAACAAGCAGAATAGAAACTCATATTATCGATAACCCTCGGGGCAATACCCCATGTGGATTAAATGCCGGCTATAAAAATGCGCGAGGTGATATCTTTATTCATTTTATTGGCCATGCTATGATGTCCAATGATTTTGTTGCCAAAGAAATCGAGTATTTGGAAAAAACCGATGCCGATGCTGTCGGAGGGCTTATTATCAGCACTTGCACTGATGACAGAACTGTCTCGCAAGGGATCGGTTACGCACTAAATAGCCTTTTTGGTCTGGGGGGAGTTACCGCTCGAACGGGAAATCGTCCGAGGTATATCGATAACCCGAGTTTCGCGGGTTATCGAAGAGAATTGTTCGATAAATTCGGTTATATCGATGAACGCCTGACACGCAATCAAGATTATGAGTTCAATCAGAGAATTACAGCGGGTGGAGCCAAGATATTTTTTTCACCGGAAATAAAAAGCCTCTATTTTAATAGACCCACCTACAGAAGCCTCTGGAATGAGTATTTCAAAGCAGCGAAATGGCGCACATTCATGATTGGGCGCTTTGTGAATGCAGTCCAAAAAAGGCACCTTGTTCCGCCGGTTTTTATTTTATCGATTATAGCCTTAACTGCGCTCTCATTTTTCAGCGTGCCAGCGTTTTGTGTGCTTATGGTTTTATTGGGTATTTATTCGATTGGCGCTGTTGTTTCCGCTATGCAAATCGCTTTCAAGCAAGGATTTAAATATATTCCAGCTGTGTTACTTAGCTATTTTGTGATTCATTTTGCCTATGGATTGGGTTTTGTGTGGGGAATTATCCATTTCTGGATTTTTGGTAAAGCACGACGAATTAAAATTGCGGAAACGCAATAATAGTCGGATCATTCAGCCGTTTTGAATCACTCCAATATTCCTTATCTTCTATTTATTATTTTCTTGAGATCGAGAAGCAGAAGTATAGCGAGTTTGTCTAATGTGTCGATTTTAAGATCGACAACAGGTGTACCAACTCGGGGTCTGACATAATGAAAACCGGTATTATCAATAGAAATACGCGCGTCTTCGGAAACCTCCTTGACTGTATCCTCCAGTAAATAATAAACTTCGATTGGGGACCGATAGAAATCGATGTCTATTGTAGGACCTTTACCCGAAAGCATGATAGCAATGGTCGGTTCCATAGGCATGGGAATGGATTTAACCATTCCCGCATAGGTTGTCAATTCTGCAAGAGGCCTTTCCGACGTGTTTTTGACGATATGCGCATAGTAGTTTTTCTCGCGTATTATATTATCGACATTTTTCGAGTTGCTATATTTAGCAACGAGGAGTATAAGCTTCTCGACAACGCGAAGATATATTAATGCACTCTCTTTGTCCAATAACACAGCCATAGCAATCCCAATATTAAAATATTTAGTATTTTATATACTAAAGCAAGTATATCAAGTTTTTTTATAAAATATACTAAACACTCTTAAGGCCTTATGGCCCAAAGAGAAACTTCAGGGGGGATTTGAGGGCAGGGGTTTATTGATTAAAGCAAATTGCTCGCAAGTTCCGCGAGTTCGCTCCTTTCGCCCTTAATAAGAGTGACATGTCCAAAAAGTTCCTGGTCTTTCATTCTATCTACTAAATAGGTAAGGCCATTGGATCTGCTGTCAAGATAAGGGGTATCGATTTGGTATATATCTCCGGTGAATACTATTTTTGCACCTTCTCCCGCGCGTGTAATTATGGTTTTAACCTCGTGTGGCGTGAGGTTCTGTGCTTCGTCCACAATAAAAAATATCTTGTCGAGGCTTCGGCCTCTGATGTAAGCAAGTGGCGATATTGTCAATTTATCAGTGTTAATCATATGGTCGATTTGAAGGAAATCTGGGCTGTCCTGAGAAAATTTGTGGCGGATAACAGCTAGATTATCATATAGTGGCTGCATATATGGCGCAAGTTTCTCCGATACATTACCCGGAAGATAACCTAAATCGCGGTTGCCCAATGGAACTATCGGTCTTGCAAGATAGATTTGACGATAGCGTTTGCGTTGGTGAAGGGCAGCAGCAAGTGCGAGTAGTGTTTTCCCGGTGCCAGCTTTGCCTGTAAGAGTAACTAGTTGGATTTCAGGACGATTAAGCGCATCGAGTGCAAAGGTCTGCTCGGCATTGCGTGGTTCAATGCCATATGCGTTGATACGATTGACCTTCTCGAACACTTGCTCTATTGGATTATAATATGCCAAAGCGCTTGAAGAACGATTTTTCAGGATAAAATACTGGTTTAGCGAAGGGTGCAAAATCGCTTCGAGTTCTTTTAAAGGAATCGAGAAAGGTTCTTGATAGAAGCGTGAGATAAGCTCCTTATCGAAACCATCGAAGCTAGCATGACCGGTGTATAGTTCGTCCACATTCGCGATCTTGCCGGTTTCATAGTCTTCCGCTGGAATTCCAAGACTTTTTGCCTTCATTCGAAGGTTGATATCCTTCGAGATGAGAATGACGTCACCGGTGGAGTTTTTATCCCTAAGATTATCAGCAAGCGCTAAAATACGGTTATCCGCTTTGTTCTCGGTGAAAGCTTGAGAAACGATTTTCGAAGGTTGAATCGAAACCTCGATAAAGAGCCTTCCTCTACCTTTACCA
>JAGLDC010000120.1 GCA_023145965.1 bacterium
AGTTCATTCTCTTTTTGCGCAAAGGTTCGAGTCAACCAGCAAATATATCGGATATCGAGGGCTTAAGAATTGGTTGTAAAATCAATTCCCCCGTTGCTTTTACGCTAGCCGATACAAGTAAATTCAATTTAATACCTTTTTCTAAAGATTCGATTGGTTTGTCAAAGCTCATTTTGGGCGAGATCGATGTTTATATAGGTTCAATATTTATATGTGATTACGATATAAAACTTAATAAATGGGATGAAGTAATATCAGCAACAAATAATATAATTTTCAAATATGATTACTCTATAGCGCTACTCGATTCATCGACTCAATTAAATACAATCCTCGATGCAGTTATCGCACGATTAGTGGATGATCCGGATTTCAAAGAAATTCAGGCAAAGTGGTTTGGTCGTGGTATTTCTAGAAAAGTAGTAAACCAACCCCTTTCATGGATACTTCTGGGATTTTTAGTTATTTTCCTTTTTGTAATCATGTTTTTTGTATATTCCAAAGAGCAAGCTGTAGCTGCACTTAAAAGAGAGATCAAAAAAACGACCGAGCTAAGTGAATCCTTGAAGGAATTGAGGGGGATTAAATCAACTCTCTACGCGACAGCAGATAGGGCTGGATTGGGGATTTTTATTTTATCTGACGAGGATGAGATAGAGGGGAAGTTTATTGAGATTAATGAGGGTCTTTCTGATATTAGCGGATATGGTAAAGAAGCTTTGATGAATATGAATATAAGTCAGCTGTTAGTCGAGGATGTTCGTGATAAAATCATCGAGAGATATAAGCTTCGCCGAGAAGGTGAACCACAGCCAGAGGCCTACGAAATCGAAGGTTTACGTGCCGATGGCGAACGCATTCCCATCGAGTTATTCGTTAAAACAACCCAAGTCCGCGATAAACAACTAACATTGGGTATTGTGCGAGACATTTCCAGAGTAAAAAACTTACAGGGTAAGTTGAGTCGTTCCGATCAAAATTCCAGAGCGATGTTATCAGGATTGCCGCAGGGAGTTCTTGTTCTCAATAGAGAGCGGATAATTTATGTCAATAATGCATTTAGAAAGCTTGTTGGAAAATCGCCAGAGGAGATAAGAGCTTTCGGTATTGAGAAGCTTGTTACACCTTTACATAGAGCCAAAATAGAAAGATACATTACAGCCTTATTATCAGGTAAAGACACTTCAAAAGAGATCGAATTGGAGCTTGTAGGTCCTCGTAATGATGTTATTCTTATTTCCAGCAGACCTAGAATAATAGATTATTTTGGAAAGAAAGCGATTATTTTTATTTTCGAGAACCTCACTGAAGAGGACCGCATAAGGAAGAGGCTTGGTATAGAGAATAGGGTCGAGGGTTTGGGAAAGATTACCGAGCATGTTGTTCTAGAGTATAACAATACTCTTATGGGTATTTTAGGAGCTGTTGTTCATGTTAAAAGTGAATTACCTGAAGACTTCCCATTACTCGAATACATCAACATCATAGAAAAAGACGCTGAAAGGGCGGCTCACCTTACACAGAAGATAATGAGTTTTTCCAAAGATACCGAACAAAGACCGGGGGAGATTCTTTCTCTTCACAAGGTAATCCATGATGCTTTAAAGATTACTCCGGGGGAGGACTTGCCCGCCATAGAAGTAGAAACCGATTTTACAGCCCGTCCGGACACCATTTATGGTAATCTTTCGCAGGTTCATCAAGCTGTTCTTAATTTGCTCGTAAATGCAGCCGAAGCTATGAAAGATGGGGGAAAATTACGGATTAGGACTTCCAATTTTAAAACCGATACGGATTTTTTATCAGAGCACCCGGATGCTCTTAACAATAGGTATGTAAGAATTGAAATCGAAGATTCGGGACCGGGAATACCGTGTGACTATATCGATAATATTTTTGAACCTTTTTACACGACTAAAGAATTCGGAGTTGGTGCGGGATTGGGTCTGTCGCTCGTCTATAAAGTTGCTAAAAGACATAAAGGAATGGTAGATGTCGAGTCAGAGCTTGGAAAAGGGAGCAAATTTATTCTCTATTTCCCTGAAGAAATACAGGAAGCCAAAGAAGTTAGCGGTTCCGACGCTCTTCTTACTGGAACAGAAACTATATTGGTTGTTGACGATGAGCCTCATGTAAGAACGGTTCTACGTGCTCTTTTGAGCAAACTCGGTTATAATGTTCTTTTAGCAAGCGAAGGTCAAGAGGCGTTAGAGATTATCAGTGCTAAATCTGAGCAAATCGATCTTATTCTTCTCGATGTTGTTATGCCTGGAATGAGTGGTCTCGAGGTTTTCGAAGCTATAAAAAAGTTAGATTTTGATTCTAAGGTTATTATTTCTACTGGTTATGCCAAAGACGAAACGGTTAGTGACCTATTTCGTAATGGTGCAGAAGCCTTAGTTCGCAAGCCATATAGAGCTGCCACAATTTCAAGAGTTATTAGGCAAATTCTCGATAATTCTTCGTCTCAGGGTGAGGGAGAAGTTGTATGATAACAGATATTTGGCAATTACATTGGTTTTTCTATTTATTAGGTTATTTATTCCTTCCACGAATCACCCTACTTTTTATTTGGCACTTTCAGGGTGGGAATTTGTTGTCCTATCCATGGGAGCTTTATGTTGCCGGGTGGATTTTCATGCCGAGGATGTTTATCGGCCTTTTAATTGTTTTTACGACTCAGCAGTATGGAATAGGTGTGTTGATGACCATTCTAGGTTTTTTCATTGATGGGGGGACTAAATATGGGTGGCGTGAGTTCAGAAGGCGAAAAAGAAAGAAAGACTAGGCATGTTTTTCAATTCACGCAAGTGGGTTCTTATTCGAGATAGCAGGCATTCCGCCGGATTTAATATGTCCAAAGACGCGCGATTGCTTAACCAAGCTATAGAGAGTCTGGAATCCCCGGTTTTAAGGTTTTTTGATTGGAGAAGACCAGCAATTACTATTGGCTATGGTCAACCCCGAAATGATATAGATTTTGAGAAAATAGCTTCTGAAAATATTGGCTTCGCGGTGCGCCCGACAGGTGGGCGCGCAGTTCTGCATTGGAACGAATTAACTTATTCTGTTGTTATTCCTAAAGGTAATCCTATTAATGATTTGTCTGTTACAGAGAGTTATCGAGTTATATCTGAAGCTCTTGCGGGAGGTTTAAAGAAAGTCGGTTTAGACATCGAGCTTTCCAGGGGCGAAATAGGAGGCCACAGAAATCCATCATGTTTTTCTGCTACCAGCAAGTTTGAGATTACATGCAATGGTCGGAAATTAGTCGGCAGTGCTCAAAGAAGAAAAAAAGGAGCCATATTACAACAAGGTTCGATACCTATGGATTCCAATTTTAGACGGCTACCCGAATTTTTCTCGGATAAATCCATTGGGCATGATCTTGTATATAAATCAACCTGTGTTGAGGAATGTTTAAAATCTGATATAGATAAAGAGCAACTTATAGAGAATATTATATTAGCTTTTAGCGAAATATTTATGTGTGAGTTTAGTTCTTTTGAAGAAGTCTTGGCAGGAAAAGCGACATTGAAAGCAGAAATGCCTTGACACTGTAAAGTTATGGAAATATTATATCCGAGTTAATATTGTGTTGTGCGAGAGTTTTTTTGCTCGTATAGAAAGTTAAAATAAATTGAAAAAATCATATAGCAGGGGAGGTTCGATAGTGCTTAAACGCGCCCCATTCATCATGATACCTTTAGCTGTGCTTCTATTTGCTGTATCAATCTGGGCTGCTACTACCGGTAAAATTGCTGGTGAGATAACGGATTTAGAAACAGACGAACCTCTTATCGGAGTTAATGTTCAAGTTTTTGACGATTCCGATGAGTTGGTTAGCGGCGCTGCAACAGATTTTGACGGAAGATACTTTATACTCAATATTCGGCCGGGAATGTATAAAGTTAAGGCTTCATATGTAGGTTACAATTTCGTCACTCAAACTAATGTTATTGTCCAAACGGATAGAACCTCGACTATCGACTTCGAACTGGAGCAATCGGTGATTAAATCCAAGGAGATAATAATCACCGCTGTAAAAAAGCAAGTCGAACTCGATGTTACAACCTCGACAAGCACTACAACTGCCGAACAAATCGAAAACATGCCGGTTAATAGTGTAGAGGATATTTTGCAGGTCAAAGCCGGTATTGTTGAACATCAAGGTCAGCTTCACATGCGTGGAGGAAGAGCTCGCGAAGTGGCTTACATGGTTGATGGTATGCCAGTTACTGACCCCACATATGGTTATCAAGGTCTTCAAGTTTCGACCTCGAGTATTCAGGAGATAACTGTTCAGACCGGAAGTTATAATGCAGAATATGGTGGTGCACTTTCGGGAATCGTTAATCTTGTTACTCGTGAGGGCGACCCAAATAATTTCAGTGGAAGCGCCAATTTTATGACGGATGATCTCGGATTCGGTGTCCTTAATAAATGGTCTAATAATTCCGATAAGTTAGAAGTAACGCTTTCGGGACCGGAGCCATTCTCGGGATATCTTCTTCCACTTGTAGGTGTGAAAATTCCTAAGGCTAAGAGGATTAGCTATTTTCTTTCTGTAACAGGAGAGAATTCTGATACACGCCTTCCTTATAATTATCTTTGGGATAATGACGAGCACCTTCCAACCGACAACGAAATTATTACGCCTTACAAGATAGATTATAATTGGTTCGGTTTTTTCCCTGAAAGGCGCTATAACCAATATAACTTCACTTTGAAGTTGAAACAGAGATTATCGCCTTCCATCAATTATACAATTACAGGAACAGGTAATTGGGTTAAAGCTCGTAGTTGGGATTGGGGATTCACTTATACGCCGGAAACAGCTCATATTCAGGAGCGTAAGGCCTATCAACTGAGTTTCAAATGGACACACACGCTTTCCCCAAAGACCTTTTATGAGATTAGAGCGGGATATTTATACACCAGCCTCGACTATCTCCCGGGAGGGCTTACGCCCGATGATTTTGCTATCGATAGCTCTACTTGGGGAAGTTTAGACGATTGGGTTGACCTTAATGGTGATGGTGTAGCTCAGGTTCGTGTAAAATGGTGGGATGCGAACGAAAACGGGCAATGGGATTTCTGGGAATACTGGGAACCGTTGGTTGATAGGGTAGATACCGTTTGGGGGAATTCAGAACATACTGAAATCGGCTATCTAGACACTGTCTATATCGATGACCGTCCGCCTATGCTCGGCGAAGAACCGTGGTATGAGGTTAATGATAATGATGTGTTTGAACCTCGGCAAACGAACTGGAATAGCTATTTGTCGGCTTCTCCCTTAGATAGAACGGAGCCCTTTGTCGATGGTGAACCATATCGCGATGGCATGCCATATGGTATGGGATTTTATGGTGAGCTTCTTCGCGGGATGGCTGTTATCAAGGATGATACTATGTGGGTAGATCTTAATGATAATGGTGCTGTTGAAATGGGAGAATATGTTTGGGGAACATATTTCTATAACGACCCATTGGTTTCCGCTTCGATGTGTATAGCTTTAGAAGAAACGACCTGGAACGACTGGAACGATAATGACCAAGCCGACTGGGGCGAATACACGGATGTTAATAGTGATGGAACATATACAACAAGAAATGGTATTTGCGATTTCATCGATGCTAACGGAAATGGCGAATATGATATAAACGAAGAGGGCGAACCATTTATTGACTTGAATGGCAATGGCATCTATGATCCGGATAATTATATACGCGATGATTGGGAGCCATATATCGATGTAAACGGAAATGGCAAATGGGATGATACCGATGGTTTCCTCGATAGAGGTTTCGATCGTTATGCTCATTGGCATCGGAGAGAGACCAATGTTATTATGGGTAAGGCCGATATAACTTCGCAGGTCGATGATAATAACCAGATGAAGAGTGGTCTCGAATTCCAATTTATTAATATGAATATGAGTGAGATACAATATCCGGAGTTTAAATATGATCGCGAATACGATGGTCAGCTTTATGAGAAACATGGGATATTCCGGAGTTTTTATGAAAGATCACCGAAGCAGTTTGCTTGGTATCTTCAGGACAAAATGGAATATGGTGGCTTGATAGCTAATATTGGTCTTAGACTTGATGTTTTCATGCAGGCTGGTGAAGTTTTGGAGGATTCGGTATCGCAAGACCTTATTGAGGTGCTACCCGATTACGATGAAATATATAAATCGCAAAGTAGGCTTAGCCCTCGACTCGGTATGAGTTATCCGATTACAGATAGATCTAAGCTGTTTTTTAGCTATGCACACCTTTATCAGCTTCCGGGTTACGATAACTTCTATCAAACCCCTACACAGGCTAGCAGGGCAGGAAGACTTCTTGGAAATCCAAATCTCGGTTACGAAAAGACTGTTATTTACGAGCTTGGAGTTGCCTACGGTGTGACCGAGGACTGGACCCTCGAATTCTCTGGTTACTACAAAGATATTTATGGATTATTAAATACCACTCATACCCAGATAGGTCCTCTTGAACAGGACGTGTATGAGAACCTCGATTATGCTAGAAGCCGTGGTGTTGAATTCACTGTTAGAAAGGGATATTCAAATAGATACACTCTCGAAGCCAATTATCAGTATGCTTTTGCCTATGGTAAATCGAGTTCTGATAGAAGTGGTTATGATGCTTTGTTCGATCAAAGTGCTATCCCGCTTCAGGATCTACCGTTGAATTGGGATGAGCGTCATCAGGTTAGCCTTGTTGCAGATTATAGGGTTCGAAAGGACGATCATCCTATAGTATTTGGCATGAAGATACCTGATCAATGGGGATTGAATATGATCTTCCAATACGGAAGCGGTTTCCCATATACTCCTGACATTAGGAATCCAAACTGGACTCCAGAGCCGGGCGAGAAATCGTGGGAGCGCGAAAATGCTCTTAGGATGCCCCAACATTATAATATAGACTTAAGGTTCAATAAGGATTTCAATTTCAAGAGTTTAGATTATTCGTTCTTCTTCTTGATTTCTAACCTTACAAATCGCAGAAATGTAGAATCGGTCTATAGCCAAACAGGAGAACCGGATGATCCATATATTGAGGACTATGGCGAAGATGTTGTGTATGATTTCGCTCAGAATCCTACTCACTGGAGTTCGCCGCGCAATATAAGAGTTGGTTTGGAAATTAGATGGTAGAAAATGAAAATTCGCGATATAAGGAGTCGATATGAAGCTTAAATTAAACGCGTTTCTCGCTATAGGGCTCGCGTTAGTGCTCGCAGTCGGCGTATTAGCCAGAGGAGCGCCCAATAAAAATACTTCCCATAAGCGTCCGGCTATTAGGCAAATAGCTACCGATGAGAAAAGCCATGATATAGGACAGCTACATTTCACAGTTTCTAATTGGGGATTCTTTGGAAGTCAACGCGGCGAGGACGATCTTACTCAGTGTATTATCTATGAGGAAGGCGAGCATTCAGGAGAGTGTCGTCCTTCAGCGGAATATCCAGGCGGTTCCGGGGTAGAATACCTTTTCCAAGGAGCACTTTGGCTTGGTGCAGTAGTTGGTGGGGATACCTTGGTTAGCGTGGGTGAAGATGGTTGGTTCCATGATGTGAACGAGCTTTTTCCGGGTTACGATCAAGCTACAGATACCATTATTGAGAAGTCGATTCTCACTGGTGATCCGACGGCTATTTCAGAGCAAGATTTCATTGCCATTATGACGGACACCACTAGGAATCCCGATTTTGTGCCTACAGAACACAGACCTATAGGTGTTCGAGTCGAACAACGCTCGGTTTCGTGGTCTTATAATTATGCAAAAAACTTCATTATTCTTGATTATTGGTTCACTAATATAAGGGAAGATAGCGCTTCTATCCGTGATGTGTATCTTGGGATTTATATCGATGGTGATGTTGGACATATAAATACACCAGAATATGCCCAAGATGATATTACGGGCTTCCTCGAATATGTTGTAGATGATATCACTGGGCAAACAAGTTGGGTTAACACTGCCTGGCTCGCAGATAATGACGGTGATCCGACCACTGACGGTCGTTTCGATGAATACTCATGCACTGGAGCATTGGGAGTTGCACTCCTTAGGGTGGGGAATACTCCTCTCCGTGAATTAAGTTACTCGTTTAACTGGTGGGTTTCAAATACAACCGAAGACTTGGATTGGGGACCTTATTTAAGGGATTACTCAACCTGGGGCTGGGATGGAACCCCTGAGACCGATAAAATGAAGTATCAGGTTATGAGTAATCGTGAGTTCGATTACAACCAGACTGAGATAATCAATCACTCAAGCTATCCTGAATATGCTACGCCTCCGACGGAGCCATTCGATCTCCCTGAACTTATGCGTGGTGGATACGATACGAGGTTTCTATTCTCTTTCGGTCCATTCACTATCGAATATGGCCAGACAATACCGGTTGCAATAGCTGTTATGGTTGCTCAAGATTTCCATATTGACCCAAGGAATATCGGAATGTCTCCCAATGGGGGTTCTATACCTTCCACCTGGGATGCAACAAAATTTCAGTTTGAAGAGGTTGGTCGTAGTACCGAATGGGTTCGCACTGTATATGGGATGAATCCTCCCGGGGACACCATTCCTGATTACCAGGGTCCAGTTCCACCTCCGAGGCCACCCTTTGATCTTAATACTGAAAACAACAGAGTAGAAATTCTCTGGAATCCAGACACTTGTATTAATTTCTTCGATGAAATAACTAGTTTATATGATTTCGAGGGTTTCAGGATTTATGTTGGGGAAGCCAATATCGAAAGTTATTATACCCCTGTTGTCGAATTTGATAAAGTTGATTTTATTGACTACAACATTTGGGGTCGCGAGACTGATAATCGAATCGAGTGTATTGAAGCGCGGATGAGTGCTGGGGTTCTTCATGACGAAATTATTGATTGGAATCTCTGTCTTGACTCGACTTTAGTCGATGTGGATTCTATTACCAGCGACACAACCTGGGATATTTTCCATAGAGAGGCTTATGGAACAAACTCCGGTCTTCCAAAGGATAGTGTTCTTGTCGGTGGAGAATATTATTATCGTTATATTCTCACTAATCAAAGAGCTGGAGACGATCTTTATATAGCAGTGACAGCTTATGATTACGGTCAGCCTTCGAGATTTCTTTCGTCTCTTGAATCCTCTAAAACCACAAACTATCTATGGATAGTTCCTCGTGGAATAACAGAAGAAAGCGATGAGGTCTATGTTGTCCCAAATCCATATAGGATTGACGATAATTACGCTGGTCGTGACGGCTTGGATTGGGAGACTCCGGTTGGCCGAGTTTGGACTGAGTATTCACGAAAAATTCGTTTCGCTAACCTCCCCTCAGACTGCATTATTCGTATATATACTCTCGATGGTGACCTTGTTAAGGAGATCGAGCATCTTGATCCAGTTATTGGAATAACGAAGGGCAAAATGGTTGGTGCTGAGGATTGGGATTTGATCAATAAAAACGATCAGGCTATTTCGAGCGGAATATATATGTTCAGTGTCGAAAATCTCGAAACTGGGGATTATCAACTCGGTAAATTCGTCATTATTAAATAATGGGAGAATCATGAGACGATATCGTATAATCGGAGTAATTTTATTACTATTGCCGGCGATTTTGTTAGCGCAGGCTAAGGTTGGGACGGCATCGGCCCAATTCCTTGAAATACCCATCGGTGCTCGTAGCGTAGGTATGG
>JAGLDC010000121.1 GCA_023145965.1 bacterium
CTTACGCTGAGCACCTTTTTGATTGAAAAATCGACTAAACCTGTTAATAATCTTTCCATAAATTGATCTCCTTTCTTTGGTTGGAAATTTGATCAATTTATGGGGCATATCAAAATGTTTTGGTATGCCTTTTTTTATGTGGGATTTTTTTATCCCCCTTCTTTGAGGTAGAGCCCCCTTTTTTAGCTTTCCAAGTTTTGCTAATACTTTTGCTAATACTCTGACAGAGAATCTGCCAAGATTTCATTTGACACTTTTGTGAATTAAGCTTTCCATCAATTCATGTTCTTGACTCTCAAATATATTCAGCTATCGTTTAGTTGTAATTATGTTTCTATCGCTGAATTAGAGAGGGTGGAACTCGTGCGACTCAGTGCAACAATTCTGATGATTTTCCTAACAGCATACTCATCTTTTGCCAGTGAAATTAAAACTAATGTTATTAGTGTTGTTGATGGTAGTACAGTTATTATCGACACCGAAACCGGGCACAGGACTATTCGTATTGCTGGTTATGAGTCCCCACGTACCGGTCAGTTGTGCTTTGTCGAAGCAAAGGAACTGCTTAAGAAAATTATCAACAACAAGCCGGTGCTTATCAAATATCTACGCGGACATAATGATATCGCCAACTTGACCCCTGCAAGCGGTAAAAGTATTCCCATTGTTTTTGTTGCCACTGGGCTTGGTAGGATAACAAAAGCGTCAAGTAAAACTCTGAAAAACCTTCAAGAAAAAGCGAAATTAGAGAAGAAAGGGCTCTGGAAAAACTATAATCTTCTCAATGATTTTAAAATCCGCAAAAAAAACAAATCCCCAAAAACAAGAACCATCACCACTCAAAATAGCAGATCATCGCTTTATGGCGATAGCGTTACCGATATTCTCAGGGATAGAGATGGATCAGCTATTGGAAAAGGCGGCGGTTTTGTTATTGCGAATGAGGGTATGCACAGGTCATCGTCAGAGAGTATTTCAACGAGAAGCATAAGTAGGGGTGGGCGTGATAACTCTACAAAAGCAATAGATTTAGTCGTTTTGACAGGATACTTTGACAACAATAAGTTGAAAATTGATTTCCACTACAAAAATACTAGCATAGATGAATTGGTGTTTTGGCGTTCTGGTTCTGTCGGGACAGTGTGCGAAGTCTATAAGAACATTGGAGATATCTTAGATCCTTTAAGAGGAGAGCTTATTACGACTATAAGAAAAACGGTAAATTCATGCCACCAAAGCATCTATGTTGATATTCCATATCAGTATGTTAACACTGGGAACTTTGACATTGTAGAGTGTGTGGTAGATACAGGTTGGAAGAAGATGACAGCCTTTGATACTTATCGTTTCAACAGTTATTGACTAGATAAATTATTGGGTCTGTTTGATTGCAATTATCAAGGAGGGTAGAAGATGTTATTTGGAAAAAAGCCTGGTTATGATCCTGACTACGATTTGAAGCTTGATGAATCACTCGCTAAAAACGAATATCCTGCTGAGAAGCTGACAGCGGCGCGTACGGCCGAACATACCTCGCTTTGTGCGCAGGTATGCACACCTGAAGTTTGGGTCAAGTACCAAGATGTGGTCAGCAGTGGCCCCGCCAAGTGGACGCTGGCGCGAGCAATCAATACGGGTGTCATGTATCCTGAGAGTTTTGTTGGTTGTCATGCTGGTGACAGGGAGTCCTACGATGATTTTAGGGATTTTTTCTATCCAATCATTGAAAAATACCACACCGGGTTCTCGATGGAAAAGGGAAGTCCGCCGCAGGGTGCCCCCTCCGAACGGATGGATCCAGCCAGAATCACAGTCGATCTGTGTGATAGTGCCAAAGAAAAGATTGCTTCGACTCGGATCAGGCTCGCCCGCAATCTATCGATGTTTCCGTTGAACCCGGGTGGCTCACGTGAAAGTCGCGAAGATGTTGCAGCTCTGATGGCTAAAGTCTATGCGCGAATTCCGGCTGATTCCGACCTTGCGGGAGAGCTTTTTCTGCATACCAAGATCTCTGATATAGAGCGGCAAGCATTGATCGATGACCACTTTCTCTTTCGCGGTAAGGATCGGATGCAGGCGGCTAGTGGCTACCATGAACACTGGCCCCATGGCCGAGGTGTCTATCTGAACAAAGCAAAGACTTTCATCAACTGGGTGAATGAAGGGGATCATCTCAGAATTATTTCGATGGAGATGGGTGGCGACGTAAAGGCCGTTTTCGAACGCCTGAGTGCTGGGGCGAAAGTTATTGAGGAGGGCGTGAAAGCCATAACGGGCATTGATGAAGCCTTTATGATGCATCCGAAATTTGGTGCTGTAACCTGTTGTCCTTCCAATATTGGAACAGGAATGCGCGGCAGCGTGCATATCATGGTTCCGAAACTGATCGAAACGATTGGGTTCGAGGCAATTGATCGTCTGTGTCGCGAACGCAACTGTCAGGCACGCGGGACGACAGGTGAGCATTCGGAAGTGTTGGATCGGATCGATGTAAGCAACTGGCGTCGGATAGGACTGCCCGAATATGAACTTGTCGAGGACATGATTCGCTGTGCCAACTTCTTGGCCGGTGAGGAGGATAAAATATAAAGGTCGGGTGCTTTTCTAATCATGATCAACCATTATTTCAGTAAGGAAGATGAGTGAATTCCTTCTTCGATCGATTCTCCGCTACAGGATATGTTTGTGCCCATCGTGGGGCACGCTCTATTGCTCCAGAAAATACCCTGCTGGCACTGAAAA
>JAGLDC010000122.1 GCA_023145965.1 bacterium
GGCGCAAGATTTCCGCAATGACAAACGGGCGCCACTCACGACGCACCCTTGTCAATTCATCAATTTTCTCCCCCTTCACAAGGGGGAAACCACCGAAGGACAGAGGGGGTTCAAAAAGGGCGACCATCTCCACCACACCCTCTTACATTACAAAAAGTGAGTCGCGCAGCGTTGAGCACAAACATCCATCGGTTTAAACTAAACCCACGGTAATGAAAAAGGCGAGCCAATAGGCTCGCCCGAAGAGTTTCCAGATGCTTATCTAATAAGTGTTTGTATATTACCGAACCACTCGGTGTAGATCCTGAGTAAATATCTTTTCTATAAGTTTATTCAGACCTTTGCCATCTTGTGCGCTAATAAAAACGGCCTCGGGATATTTACAAGATAGCTGAGAATAACGAAGCTCGTCAATCAAATCTATCTTATTAATTGTTAATATCTTAGGCGTATCGACTAGTTGCATACGCTCCAACTCTTTTTCAACTACAATAAGATGATCATCCAAAGCTTCGTGTAAAGCATCTGCAACAATAATCAGAATATCAGCCTCTTTAGCTTCGGCCAGTGTGCTCCTGAAGCTTTCCACCAGATGGTGTGGTAATTTCCGGATGAAACCGACAGTATCTGTTAAAAGTGCAGTTTTGCATTCGGGCGTGCGTAATATCTTTGTCCTTGGATCCAAAGTAGCAAAAAGTTTATCCTCAGCATAAGCATTGGCATGGGTCATTTTGTTCAATAAAGTCGATTTTCCAGCGTTCGTATAACCTAAAATTGCTACCCTTAAACTATTAGAGCGTCCTTTTCTTTGTGTCCTTCTTTGCTTCTCGATCTTCTCGAGTTTTAATTTAAGGGTTGCTATCCGTCGGCGAACAACGCGTCTGTCGATCTCGAGTTGTGTTTCTCCGGGGCCGCGTGCACCGATAGAGCCACCATATTGTCGCGACAAATGTCCCCACATTCCCGCCAGTCTAGGGAGTAAGTATTCCAATTGTGCCAATTCGACCTGTATCTTTGCGGCATTTGTGCGGGCACGTGTAGCAAATATATCTAGTATTAAACCACTGCGATCAATGACCTTAATATCTTTACCTAGAACTTTTCCTATGTTTCGCGCCTGATTTGGCTTAAGGTCATCATCGAAAATTACTGTGAATGCTTCATTTTCTTCTAATACTTTTTTTACAAATTCCAACTTCCCACTTCCGACGAAAGTCGCCGAATTTGGGTTATTTAGTGTCTGCTCTACTCTATCTATGACTCTTCCTCCTGCAGTTTCAGCTAGGCGTTCGAGTTCGTTCATCGACTCATCGAAATTGCATTTCGAGGTTTTTTGAGTTCTAACTCCGACAATAACAACTTTTTCAATACTATCTTGCATATTACGTCCTCTTATGAATCCCCATTAATTGCTTCGCCAAATAGAAGCCATCTTTTTGCCGAGATCACCTTGACCTTAAGAATGTCTCCAAGAGAGCAACCTTCATCCGCAAAAACAACTCTTCTCCCCGATCTATCGAAACCTAGACATTGACGAATCCCTTTGTTGACAAGTTCTTCTACCATGACTTCCTTTATTCGGCCAACCTGCATTTTACTGTATTTCTCTGCGAGTTCCTGTCCAAGGTCAATTATTCTCTTCAGCCGCTGTATCTTCATTTTCTCAGGAACATCGTCAGGTATGCCCGCTGCTTTCGTCCCCGGACGAGGTGAATACCTAAATGCAAATGATCCCGCATAAGCGACTGATTTATATAATGTTATTGTCTCCTCAAAATCAGAATCTGTTTCCCCCGGGAATCCAGCGATTATATCCGTTGATAAGGCAACATCTGGAATTTTATCTTTAATTTTATCAATAAGTTGCAGGTATTTTTCTCGTGTATAACCTCGATTCATTGCACTTAAAACCTTCGTGGAACCGGATTGAACCGGCAAGTGAATGGACTGGCATACCTTAGGTAATGAAGCAATAGCATCTATAATCTTATCCGACATATCTTTAGGATGGTTTGTCACAAACCTTATTCTTAAGAGGCCATCGATACGGTGAATTTTATATAGGAGGTCAGCGAAATCTTGATTTGAGGAGGTATCAAGGTAACTATTTACGTTTTGCCCGAGCAGTGTTATCTCCTTGATACCCAAATCGATATCGCGTTTTATTTCATCGATAATATCCCCATGAGGTCTCGATCTGAAATGGCCGCGAACGTAAGGCACTATGCAATAACTACAGAAATTTTCGCAACCTCTGGTTATTGCCACGAAGGCTTTTAGCGAATTTTGCGGAATCTCAGCCCTGAGACCGCAACCGTCTAGCCTGTCGGCTTCGAGGAGAATGGACTCTTTTTTCTCGCTTTCTGCAATTTCTAGTATTCTATCTATTTCTCCGGGACCGACCGCGAAATCTATATGTTTATTTCTTTGAAGTATCTCTTTGCCTTTTTCCTTTGCTACACAACCCATAATACCGACTGTTTTCTTGGGGTATGTCCCTGCAATTGTTAGAAGCCTACCCATAGCACGATCTTCGGCATTCTGGCGCACAGCACAAGTATTTACTATTATTATATCTGCATCCTCGATCTTTGACCTATGCCATCCAGCTTCGTTGAGAATATTAGCTACTGCAGCTGAATCGTATTCATTCATCTGACAGCCATAAGTAATTATATTATATTTTTTACTTCGCAATGTATTATATCACTTTCATAAGAATTAGGTTGAAGTATAACTATATTATTCTTTGATACCAAAGGACTTATAAAATTTGCTTTAATGTAGTTTCCCGTCCATCCCTGACAGATATTAGCCTCTGATATCTTCTCAACAATCACTGTCTGCTCAATTCCTATCTGACTCTCCGCAAATTTTTGTTTTTTCATTTCCTTAAGCTCGATAAGCCTTTCCATTCTCAGGCGTTTAACCTCTTCCTGCACCTGATTTGGCATCTTTTCAGCATCTGTGCCCTTCCTAGGTGAATATCTAAACACATGTAGATAGCTTATAGGAAGCGATTCGATGAGATTATATGTATCCTCGAAATCGGACTCGGTTTCGCCGGGAAAACCGACAATAACATCCGCACCGATACCAATATTTTTGACCTTTTCGTGCAACTTATAGACGACCTCAGCATAAAACTCTCTATTATAAGGCCTCCTCATTTTCTCGAGAACAGCATTGCTCCCCGCTTGCAGTGGCACATGAAGATGCGGTGCAAGCCTATCCGAGTCGGCAAGAAGGTCTATTAGGCTATTTGTTATTTCAGTCGGCTCTATGCTACTGAGTCTCAAGCGGAAAATATTCGTCTCGGCCAATATCTTTCGGCATAATGCCGCAAGATCGACACCTTCATATTTATATCTACCATCATGCACGCCAGTAAGAACAGCTTCTTTAACCTCGGCTAAATCGAGCTCATTAACTCTTTTAATTACCTCATCTGGGGATACGCTTCTCTCGCGCCCTCGGACGTATGGCACGATGCAGTAAGAACAAAACTGGTTGCATCCATCCTGTATCTTAACAAAACCGCGCGTTCTGCCATCGAATGTTGTTATACTCTCGCTCGATGGCTTTAACTTGTTATCCTGCAAATCATTATCTGCTAAATAGTCGATAATTGCTTTAGGTTCATTTGAGGGGAATAAAGCTTCAATCTCGAGTTTTTTTGCAGCACTTTCATCCATTTTTACTGCGCTACAGCCAGCAAGAAAAAGCCTTCTCACACCCCAGTCCTTGCGCACACGACGCAGATACTGTCTAACCTTATAATCCGCGCGGTTAGTTACTGTGCAACCGCATACTATTACCGCATCGTAAGGGGACGATAATGGCAACTCATGTCCAACAGAAACTAAAGCTCGTTCTATCGTCCCTGCCTCGCACTGAGTCAATTTACAACCGAATGCTTTAACTTTGATTCTCATAATTATAGCTACAAAAAAAATTTGACCTTGCGCAAATCTCTGGATTATATATATATACATTCATGAGTTCAAGCGAAAAACCTACATACTTCTTTTCCGACGTGCATTTGGGTGCAGGTGACCAGAAACGTGAAAAAATTAAACTCGAGAAGATGGCAACTCTTCTTGAACTTATAATAGCTAATAACGGAAGATGTTTTATCCTAGGCGACCTATTCGATTTCTGGTTCGAATTTTACGGCGGTATCCCAAGTGGAAATAACGAGGCGTTGGATATTCTAAGAAGCGCAACTCAACGAGGTCTAGAAATAACCATAGTTGGCGGAAACCACGATTATTGGCTGGGAAATCGATTTATCTCGATTACAGGTTGCACAGTCCTAAAAAGACCTTATACCGGAAATATTAAAGGAATTAGGATTTACGCTGGGCATGGTGATGGTCTCGCGCCTTCTGACTGGGGATATAGAAATATTCTTAAACCTATACTGCGCTTTCCAATTAATATATTCCTCTTTAAACTTTTTCCGAAGAAATTTGGCGAATGCCTTGCGCGTTTCGTCTCGAATGGAAGCAAAATTTATACAAAAAAACGTAATCTCAAATTCGAGGCCGAATATATCGAAGCCTCAGAAGCGTTAGCAGATAATGGTTTCGATTGTATAATAGTAGGCCACACGCACGAACCAGCACGGAAAGTCTCGCTCGATAACTCATTATATATCAATCTTGGGGACTTTTTCGAACAGTTTACTTACGCTGTTCTCGAATCGGGAAATTTCGAAATCCATAAAATATGAGTCCTGATCCCGCAAACACAAAACTCTCAGGAACCTTCCGAAGTTTATCCTCTAATTCATCGATAGAAAATTTCTCGTGGTTTCACTTTGGGATAATTCTAGCTGTTAGTGTTTTATTCCGGCTCCTACATAATTGCCCCGGATACAATGAATTCGATGTTTTAGCTGTAGCTCGTCACTTTGCGGATCCCGATTGGATATCTGGCGATTGGTATCTAGGCCAAAGAATCGGTTACAGATATCTTTTTAATATAATTGCTGGATTTCCGGCGAAAACCCTCTCCTTCTTAACACTGATTTTTTTTGGAAGACTCATCCTTCTTATAATTTTTTCTATCGCTTTAACAAAGATTATCAGGAGTCTTAGAATACTTATCCTCGCTTTTATCCCTTTATTGGCCTATTTTATAACAAATCAATCTCTTTTTGCGCAAGAATGGATGATTGGGGGCCTAGAGACTAAGGCTTTTGCCTATGCTTTCATTTTGCTTGCACTGGCTTTCTCTCTCGAAAGAAAAGCTTATTTAACAGCCTTCTTTTTGGGTCTGAGTTTCTCTTTCCATATTTTAGTTGGTTTTTACGGCGCTGTATGTCTAGGTTTATCGTTTTTAATTATATATGGAAGAAGTGTTCTATTTCCTTCCACAAAGAAATTATTAACTACGCTTGCTATTCTCATTCTATCTGGGTGTTTCGGGATATACTCGGTTGTGCAGTATATTTTTGCCTCTGCAAGTGCCAACAAACAACTAGCCTCCGAGCTGCATGTTCTATATAGGGTAAGCCACCATGTTCTCCCATCGGCGTGGAATAATAATTACTGGGCACCTATAATCCTCTGCATAACAGCATTCCTTACGGTTATTTTCACGAAAACAAGGAGTAAGTCGAATAAGCTAATAACCCTGTCCACGCTATTTTCGCTTAGCTTCTTTGGTTTAGGCATTGTTTTTTATCTATCTGACTTCTCGGGTGGCCTCAGGTTCTATTTATTTAGATTCGCCGATGTTTATGTTCCTTTTTCGATTATGCTTCTCGTAGCTACTTTTATAAGCTCCACAATGGAAGCCAAAAGTAACCGTGTGAAAAAGGTATTTATAATCCTAATGTATATTCTTAATGGATTGGTATTAATATACGGTATTACAATAGGATATAACGATAGCAAAATCTATAAAAAGACCTTTAAAAACGGATATTTATATAGGGACTTGGAACTACAGAAAACATTGAAGTGGATATCCTGCAACACCGAGAAAAACGCTGTGTTCCTTATTCCACCGAGCCTCGAGGAATTCTATTTCACAGCTTTACGACCTGCTTTCGTTACCCTAAAGCACTCGCCACAAAACGATACCGAGATAATCGAATGGTTCGAGAGAATCAAACTATGTAACGGCGAGTCTCCTCCGCCACGGGGTATTGGTATATATCGATACGAAGATGAGATAGACTCACATTATTTCAACTTGGATGAGGCGAATTTAAGGGTTATTGCATCAAATTATACAATCGATTTTTATTTGGATAGGGCAGACAAGCCACTGGAATTGCCGATAGTGTTCCAAAATCAAGGTTATCGACTATACTCGATTCGCAATTAGTTTTTTAAAGAAAGTCTCGTAATTATCGATAGTGCGCTCTATTGTAAAAATCTCGCGCGCGGCGACCATGCCGTTAAGCGTAATGCGTTTGCGCTCTTTTGAATCTTCGAGAACAAGCATTATTTTATCAGCAAGTTCATGAATGTCACCATCCTTGAACCATAGACCGTTTTTCTCGTTATCGATAACATCAACTATTCCTTGCGAACGCGTGCCGATGACCGGAACGCCCAGCCCCATAGCCTCCACAAGCACTAATCCGAAACCATCCATTGTCGATGGCAGAACAAAAAGGTCAAAAAGTCTGTAATAATCAACAACTTCCTCTCTAGGCACAATACCAGCATAAATAATTCTGTTCGAAATATCCAATTGTCTTGTCAAAACATCGAAAAAACCTGGTTCTATACCGACAAACATCAGAGTAATATCATCTGGTAAAAGTGCCGCTGCTCGGATTAACTGTTCTTGATTTTTCAGCCTCGAAATGCAACCGATTACCCTCTCCCCTTTTTCTATGTTAAATTTTTCTCTTAATAGCTTCGTTTTACTGATATCTGCACGCTCAAAGAAACTCGGATGCATACCATTGAGAATAACTTCGATGTGATTAGCAGGATAACCCAGGCCAACTAGTGTTTTTTTTAGATTATGGCTTACGGCTATAATCTTCGAGGTATTGCGGACATAAAACCGTCTTTGAATTGCGCCACCAGAGCTTAATGGTTTTTGTCTTCGCGTATGAATGACGCGCACCGGAAGTTTATACAACTTTTTTGCAAAGATTGAAATATATCGATCTGCGCTTTGTTGAGCGTTAATTAGATCGATAGAGTTTTGCAGGATAATATCGCGCACAGTCCTAATGGAGGCAATATCGAATTTATTCCTGAATTCTACTGCCATTTTTTTGACATTTGGGTGATTCAAACGTACATATAACAGCGAGTTCTGAGGGCAAGCCAAATAAACGAAATGCCCTTTATCCGCGAGCCCCTCTGCGAGATAAAGCAATGAATGAGTAGCGCCTGTAAGAGTGCCTTCTGAAGTAGTAAAAAGTATATTAATTCTATCGCTCATTTTTTAATTCGCTTTCGATGTTAAAATATAACTTCAATATTCTATTGGCAAGGATTTAGTTTTTAATTATAATTATCTGTGATTGTAAATTCCAAATTTGGGTTTTCAAACAAATAAAAATAAAGATGCTTAGAAAATTGACCTTGACGAAGATTAACTTTTAGAGTATTTTGTAGTAGTATAATAATATTTTTGAGAGGAGTTTTATGAACACTGAATACAGCTTTACTGCACAGGAAATCGAAGAGGGTAAAGGTATGGCTGGCGTGGCATATCTTACACTGATAGGTTTCATTATTGCGCTGGTTATAGGCAAAGAAAACCGCTTTTCAATGTATCACGTTCAACAAGCTCTCGCGCTTATTCTGCTATTTGTAGCCGCGAGTATCGTTGCCGTTATTCCTATTCTCGGATGGATCGCCTCTGTTATTATTTGGATTTTCGGCATGGTGTGTTTTGTGATTGGTCTAATTAACGGATTCAGTGGAAAGGCTAAACCACTTCCTTTAATAGGAGAAATCGGTTTCAAGTTCAATATGGTAAAACCAGAGGCTTCCGTTTCCGCCAGCGGCGGTTCCGTTCCTCCCCCTCCTCCACCTACGCAGGAATAGTTAGAATATTCTATAAAAATCCCGCGAAAGCGGGATTTTTTTTAATCTAGGAAGAACCATTCAACGCCGGCGCGCCAACTCCATTTTGGAAGCTCGTAGAACGAGCCATCGAGGAAATAGTCCAGACCGTAGATGGCGTTCTCCCAACCATCGTCCTTGTCAGTCAGAGCGTATTTGCCATAGGCGAAAACGCTGAAACCGTTATAGTCTAACCGTAATTCTGTGCGAAATTTCGCACACGGGTCAATTTCATTCCCTTCCATGTTTTTCAAGCCGAATAAAGCCTCGCCCTCAAGCCGAAGTAGCAAGACAGCGTGACCTTCCCAATATTCGCGGGCCTCCTGAATATGCGCAATAATGCGATGTTCGGGGACGCCATAAATCATGAAGGGGCCTTTTTCCGTGAAATCATTATCATTCGAAAAAGAATCAGTTATATAATAATTGTAATTGTAGGTTATGCCAAATTCTAAAAGGCTATCCGGCGCATATTTAAATTCCGCTTCGAGTGGAATTAACACAGTTTTTTCAATTTCATCGACCGATCCCCATGAAACATAATATGGAGAATATTCAATAAATGTCCACAATCCCGGATTCTCCAAATCCATATAGCTAGCCCTTAATTTTATAGCCATTCCCAAAGGAATGGAATATTGCCACTCCAATTCCGCACCTAAGGTCTTCTCATCGCGTCTTCCTTCAGTAGATCTCACAAAATTAATTGTGTCTGAATACTCGCCATCGCCAGACACTAAAAATCGGTCATATTCATCGCCACGAAGACGAGCTGTTAGATTGATGAGGCCTTCTTTATAATAGCAATTAAGACGAATAATTGAATTTTTATCTACTCGGGCAATTATAGCCAATGAAGGGCTGTGTTCGAATTCCGCGATAAAATTCCTGTTAACTCTATAAGAGAGTAACGCCGAGGTATTGCGCGATATTGCTAGCTCCGCTAAGATTGAAGCATTATAGTCGTTTTTGGGGCGGTGATTGGTCGTAAATACCCTAGTGCCAGCGCCGATATTTAAATCGAGTCTTTTGATACCAGTATAATTAAGATCGAGTCTTGCACCATCGACGAAAAATGTATTTTCAGTATAATACGAGTCACTTGTGTCAGAAGGATCGCCATTGTATTGTCTCTTCTCGTCCTGATGTGTGTATTTAAGGGCAAATTCCGCTTTCGGCAGACCGTATTCTAATTTAGTATGAACGATAAGCCTGTCGCTGTCTAGATGGGGCGATTCGTTTTTAAGGCCTGTAAGATTTGGACGGGGAATTTCTGTGTCGCGTTCCATGCGAGCCCCGAAGGCGGACAGCCTGAATCCGCTGTATTCGCCCCATGCGATTGCGGAGAAATCCCGGTTATTAAAATCGCCTTCGGATTGGATGTTATCGCCATTAAACTCCGCACCGGATACACCAAAAGCGGCGGCATTCCCCAGTTTTTTTAAAAATAGCCCGGAAAGCCTCTGTCTTTTGTCTGCGCCCCAGTGCGCCGAAAGACGCGTATAATCGCTCGATAAAGGGCCAATTGGCAAGGTAAAATCGACAGAAGAATATAGAGATGAACCGCCGTGCAAAGCACCGTAAGCCGGTGAATTGATACGTATTGAGGATATAGCTTCGAGGGGTAAAGCATAGAAATCGACAGCGCCATCAGCAGTAAAGAATAACTCCTCGCCATCGAGGTAAAACGATGGCGAAAACGAAAGAAATCTAACAGAAGATGCCAAGCCCTGTCGTGATATTATCTCTGGTAAATCGGAACTCGGAAAGTGCTTTAGCTCTTGGCCGTCAATCTTTCTTATCAAAGTGTATTCTTTGTCGATCTCCAAAATGCTATCAGCTACTTCACTAACCCGAGCAATTCCAAGAACAGGAATATTACCACTACCCTGCTCGACACCATTCATTTGTGCAATAGAACAAAAACATAAACACAGAATCGCTGAATATTTAAATATATAACTCATCAAGACATCCATCTTATAATTAAAATTGTTACAAAAGCAAGCAGTCCAACAATCACAAAAACGGGCCAAAAGTCAAGGATACGAGGATAATGTGAACGGTCCGGTTTTAAAAAATGTACGAACTTGTCGTCGTTCTCATTCTC
>JAGLDC010000123.1 GCA_023145965.1 bacterium
GCGAAGTCTTCCTCGCGCGGGGCGTGTTGGTTTTGGTAAATCTTGTGGTGATCGATTTCGTAGGGGCGTCGCATGCGGCGCCCGTTTTATTATTGCGGTCGAGGCATGCCTCGACCCTACGGTTCTGGAAGGCTAAATTAGTATAGCAGCTCCGTACGTTTTCGGGGGTGAGGGATTTTTTACCATGGTTTATTTTTATTTCGTATAGCACCATAAGTAAAATAACAGACAATATATATAATACAAGCGAATAATAATATATTTTTTATCGCGTAAGAAATAGACGAAGGCTGTTCCCTGAGCGGAGTCGAAGGAAAAAAAAGACAAGATTGCCATAGTCATTAGTATTTTGAGCTTCAGGCTTCGCGTTGACAGATAAAAAGGGCGCGTCTCCACACCCTCCATTCCGGCGATTAAGACCGACGGCAACAATATAACCGCCTTCGGGTGTTGTCTCTATACCTCGTGGAATATGGTTTTCACCGCTATATGTAGTTATAAGTCCGGGTCCACAAAGCTCTATCTAAAATGTGAAGTGCTTAATTTGCTCGCCGTTATCGTCGATCTCGGTCATCGCCTCGATACCGATGTCGAGCTGAAGATCGGTGAATTTCTCGGTCACATGACGGTCGGATGTCTCGGTTTTAATACCCTCCGGTGTCATCGGCAGATCGGATACTAAAAGCAACGCTCCGCGCGCGATGCTGTTTTTGTGTCCGACGAGGAAAAGGGTGGTGGTTTCCCAATCTGGTCGGGAATGACAGGCGCAGGAGCGTGCGGGGTATTTCGGTTTATGTTCTTGCATAATTATTACCTAAACGAAAACTAACATATCTAATTATAAAATGCAAGAGAAATTTCACGATTAACATATTCCCCCTGAGGTAGCGCTGGCGCGGGGGCGACAGATAATCGGCAGGGCCGGCGTGGGGTTAAACTCTAATCATCTCCACGAATACCGGGTCTATTCGGTTCATTATGCGGTCGGTGTGGATTAGGGCGTTCAGGATATAGGCGTATTCCTCGATGTCTATTTTCATGCCCTTGCGGTCTTTGAGCCATTTATGCGGCACCTGATAACCGCCGATATGGAATTCCCAAATATGCTTCGGGACAAGGCCGATACGAACCTGTTCATTCGGCGGCTTTTTCGCGTCGAGGACAATTTCGCGGTTCTCGTCGTCGTAATGGACTTTGCCGACCGTCGTGTCGGTCGCCTCGCCTTTCTGTTCGAGGTCGCCCCAGTCTTTTATCTTGAGAAGATGATATTTGACCAGCTCCTCGCCGAGTTTCTCGAAATAGGCCTTGCTCTTTGGCAACGGGATTCGCGGGAAATC
Organism: bacterium; assembly: GCA_023145965.1. Lineage (NCBI taxonomy): Bacteria > bacterium. The sequence continues at coordinate 1,338 of JAGLDC010000123.1, forward strand.
TATTTTGAGGAATTCCGCGTAACGGGTGCGGTAGGTGCGCGAGTGCAGGACGGCGTAGATGTAGTAGAATATCTCCTCGGGCGACACGGTGGGACCGGCCTCAACGGTGGGACCGGCCTCAACGGTAGGGCCGGCCTCAACGGTAGGACCGGCCTCCGTGCCGGTCATTCCTGAATTGTCAGGCGCGGAGGCCCGACCTACCCCAATGGATTTCTTTATTTGCTCGACGAACTCCGGCGCGATATTCGGCGTCTTGACCGTTTTCCCGTGCTCCTCGTGGTAGAGGTAGAGGGGGAAGACGGAAGAGCCATCTTTAATCTCTACATAAACAGCAGGCGTGGGGCAATCCGATACTAAAGCATGTTTCCAATGCTTCGCTTTAGTCTGTCGCATTGTATTCAAAGCCAAATTTTCATGGAGCAGATGACTAGCTATTTCTACCCTTGGATAATCCATAGCTATGTCGCTAAAATAACAATATCGAATGTCGAAAGGTCTATAAAGACAAGGAATTATACTATCTTCCCAATTGGAGATTCCCTTAAGTTTTTTCCGTGCTATAGCCAGTTTCCAATCTCTGTTATCAGTAAGAGAATACTTAAGCCGAAACTCCTCATCTGTTAATCTCTCACTCCGCATTTCACGGATTCTTTCTCTAATAACTTCCTCTTCGAAATCTATCGCGAAACCATCTCTATGGGTTTGAAATCCCAAGACGTTTGTTTTCATTATCTCGGTGACTTTCCAACCGGTTTCGTATTCGCCTTCGAGTTCGATGTCGCGTGGTATGAAGAGGTAATATGGGGATTTGGGCGAGATTTCTTCCCATTCGGTTTGCGAGACGGAGCTTTCGGCGAGCGTGGCGTATTTTCCCTTGCGCAGTCCGTGAAGGTGGGCGTGGTAGATGCGGGGCGAATTATCTTTTTTCTTCATATAACCGCCCTAAATTATTTATTTGTTTTTACTTTTTGAGCGGCATGCTCCGGTTGAACTGTATCCCAAACGGCCTCAGGGTGTTTTTCGGCAACTCTGAGGAGTCTCAGTGCCGGGCCAACGGGCGACCTTCGACCCTGCTCCCAATTTTGCAATGTTCTTGGACTTATGCCGAGCATTGTAGCGAAATCATTTTGAGATAGTTTGGATTTCGCCCTAATCGCCTGTATATCTATCGGCTCGTAAACGAATTCCCTCGATGGTTTCTTTTCACCCCGCCTTATTGCGCCTGCTTCCTTCACGCTTTCAATTAATTTGTCGAATAGTTCCTTTTTCATTTATTTTCCTCCTCCACTAACCTCTTCAAGAATTTTTTCTCTTCAGCGGTTAGGTCAGTCTGTTCGCTTTTCTTGTATATTAACAACATATATATTTGATCTTCAGCTCCTATCGAATAATAAATAATCCTTAATCCGCTCCTTTTTCCTTTGTTTTGATAACCCCAGCGTAGCTTCCTTAATCCGCCTGTTCCCTTTATAACAGGACCGGCTTTTGGGTTTATAACAAGAATCGATTGTAATTTGCTATATTCATTATCGTCCATTAAATCTACAATTAGTTCCGTAAATATCGTAGTTTCTTTAATAACCATCTCTCGCACTCCCATTATACGCCACTGGCGTATTGATGTCAAGAATTATTTTTTACAAAAAGCCCTATGCTAACGCCTTGCTGAATATCGAAGACATTCTCGTCCTTTCCGCCATCGGGTGCGGTTTCTTTTTTCTTCGAGTTGCCGTGAATGTCGTAGATATAGGTTTTATTGAAAGTTCCCATAAGGCTTTGGCGCATCCCGCGAAAAGTCGGATTATCGAGATATCCGTGGTTTGTTATCATTCCAAGAATGCCCTCGCCGGTTTTGTCAATTCTCCATTGCGACCATCGAAGGAATTTCACATAATCGTCTTGAAGCCATTTCGGGTTTCGTTCGTTTATGCTTGCGCCGTCCACTTCGTAATAGCTCTGTCGTTTCGATCCGTCCGGTAGGTCGTAAGGCTTCTTCAATAATCCTTCAATCCATTTCCCTTTGTTTTGCGAATGCCCGGAATAAGGCGGGTTGCCGAGGATAACCATAACGCGCTTTTTCTCTTTAACTTCGTCGGCCTCGGCGCGCTCTGTTGCTATCGTGCCTTCTAATCCAATTCTCAATTGTTGTGCGTGGGATTCCGCTTCTTCGAGTGTGTTTGTTAGATAAATGCCTATTCGTTGGTTGCTCTCGAAATCATAGCCTGTTTCGTCGGCGAGAAACTCCGCGAGTTTCAAATGCGCTATCGTATATGGTGCCATAAGAAGCTCGAAACCAAAAACCCGCTTTAATAATTTCGGAACGTAACTATTCGACCACGTCGCCTTGCTCCGCTTTCCGATCTTTTCGTAGATAACGCGGAAAACCTCATAGAGAAAAGTCCCGGTTCCGCAGGCGGGGTCGAGAATAATCACGTCGTCGTCGGCGAGTCCCATCGGTTTATCGAATTCTTTAATCAAAAGCTCGTCTATCGAGCGAACGATATAGCTCACGACTGGAAGAGGTGTATAATAAACGCCGCGCCTTTCGCGTTCTTTCGGGTCGTATTCGGCAAGGAACGGCTCATAGAAGTAGATTATCGGGTCTTTCTCCATCGCTTCTCCATCGCCGCTATGCCTTTTCTTTCTAAAACCCTGTATATCCTTTTTTATCTCATCTATTTCTGCTGCTTTCAGAAGGTCGGCGATGTCATCTACCCAAATAATTATCTCGTTGGGCAAATCGAAAGCGAAAGAATTAAAAACCTTCCTGAGAAAGGGGTTTGTCTTCGGCAGTTTTTCAGCAGCTGTCGCCCGCGAAAAATCAGTCGCGTTCGGTTGCATCATTCGCGCGGTGAAAAGCCCGTATGCGATTGTTTGAGCATACATATCCGCGAATTGCTTTGCGGTTAGCGAATGGACGAGTTCTTTCTTGAAGGCTTGGAATAAGGCTTTCAGGTTAACGTCGGCTGCTTCGGATAGGGCTTCCGTTTGTTTCCTAATTTCCTTTGCCAGTCTTGCCATATTAACTGCGAGGGCTTTCGCCGTTGCCGGGGCTTCCGGATTATCGTGAAGGAATAAATCCATCATGCTCTCGAATTCAGGAATGGCATTTTCGATGAGGTGCAGAAGTCCGTCGCTTCCGATATGCCCTATCTTGATAACCTTAACCGGCTTCGGGTTGTTTTTTCTATACCATCGCCATTCGTGGACGTTAGTATAAATAAGGTTTTTGTAGGCCTTCAAATACCCGCTGAATTGTTTCGTATTGTGCGCTGTTGATTTGTTCCCGCTGATAACCGTTTCCCCGAACAAACCTTCGACGATAGGCGGGGAATAGCTGTTCTGGATAGCTTCGATGTCGATGTCGGTGTCTTTGACCTCGACAAGTCCGATTTTGAGTTTTCCGTGCCTGAAGGCTGTAATATCCGGTTTATTCAAAGTATCGCCCGATGAAATAGCCTGCGCAGTAATTTCATCACAGCAATCTTGAACTAAATCCTCTATCGGGTTATAAAAAGATTGCTCCGTCGCCCTACCGGTCTTCAGTTGCTTGTTCACCGCGTCACGGAATCTATTTAAGATCTGTTTATAGTTCGGCATTTTGTCTCTAGTTCAAATTTGTCATACCCAATTTAATGGGTTATTCCGTTAATGCAAGGAGGGAAAAGAGTTATGAGTGGATTCCGGTTCGGGGGCCGGAATGACAGGCGGCAGGGCCGCAGCCAATTGTGCTCAACGGCTTCGCCGATTCGCTTCCACAGAATGTGGGGATTTTCACCCAATTCTTCGTAAGTCGTTGTCGTTCTGAGGCTCCTCAACATGGTTTGCGGAGTGAGCGGGAGGGGACATAGACCCTCCTCTACGGTTTTACCCGATATTGAGCCAGTCGTGGTCGCCAATGCCGACAGATGTCGTGCTCAACGCGCCTTCGGCACGATTCGCTCTGTAAATCACGCTATGTCTAGCCAGCCGTGGGTTTTGCTCGGCACAAATGGTTTGCGGACGAGTTCGAGGGATTTGTTTTTATAACGGAACATCGTTGTTATGTCGCCGAATAGTTTTTCGCGGTATGCTCTGGCGCGGGCGGCGGCGAGGATTCGGTCGCGGGAGAGGTTTGCGCGGACAACGTTCGTTTCGGCTCGCCTCGACTCCGCTCGGCGACCACCGCTCAACGACCGGCCGTTCCCTGAGCCTGTCGAAGGCGGATCGAGCAATAATAATCGGGTGTTGTTCGTTGCGGAGTCGCGCTCCAAACTCACAGCAGTGCAGCATCGGACGCTCACTGCGCCGGATGTCGGCACGATTTGCATCGTTTGGTATTTTCCACCGGAAGCCTGCGAATTTGCGGTGCTTCGGCTTGTCGTAGTGCCCTTCGCCTCAAACCGGCAGGGCCGGAACCGACTTGCTCGACCAAGCGGGGCGCGTGGATTCGCTTCTACAGTCGAAGTGTTCAGTCAAGAAAATCCGACCGACCAACGGGAGGTCCGCGAAGACCCATGTTAATTGTAGTTTCTTGGTATGATATTCCGGTCGGAGCCGTTTGCTGTCGGCCATGCCGACCCATGCCGAATTCGTCGGAGAGATTCGCCTTTTTGTGCGGGTCGATCTCCGTGAAGGTAAGACGAAGCTCGCCGGTTTCGCCGAAGCAGAAGCCGTATTTCCAGAATGGATACAGCGACATGATGTCCAGCGGCCCGGCGCTCTCGACCGCGCAAGCCTCGCCTATTGTGCGGCAAAGGTGCATGGGCTTTATAGTCGCGTTGTATTTCCCCCCGTGCGGCGATCCACCCGGCCAATCCAATCCTTCAATGATTATTCGGTGATTTGCGCCGAGATTGGCGAACATTGCGGAGAACGCCTCGAACTCCGGTTCGGTCAATTCGATAATCACTTGGTCGTTGACGATATTGATATTCATGAAGGCCTCCAATAATTTCTATGAAGTAATTTAATACGGGAATTTGACCGGCGCAAGA
>JAGLDC010000124.1 GCA_023145965.1 bacterium
CCCGGCGCCATTAACCTTTTCGAGCATCGCTGGGGAGTCCCCAATACTATCGAAACCTCTCATCAGATGTGCGGATTTCATGAATGAAATGAATCATGCAGGGTGAGAATGAACTGTATCAGAGAAGGGTTGCTGTCAAACCTGTCATCGCTCGCACACGGCGGCCTCCAGGAAGGGCCTAGATTCTGATAAATATGAACATTCAAAACTCCGGGATGTAATCACTTTCATAATATGAAATTGCGCGAATACCTCATCCAACGTGATGTTGTCGGCATTGTCCTCGAGTTTGTAGTGATCGAGAGTTACCCATCATTGTCCCCCAGTAAATTAAGCACTTAAAGAATAAAATAGGATTGGAATTCACAATGGAACTCCCGATTCACTTTTTTTGCTGAAAGATATATCATCCACAATATTATCCACATGTCATGTCATAACATTAACGATTGGTGCTTCACAATTATCTATGGAAGCAATTAGTCCCGACAAAACGATTAGTCCGACAAAACAAATTATTTTGTCCCAACCGGCTTCGAAACAAATACTGTCCAAATCTGTTCTTGTAAACTTTACCCAAAAGATAAAATCATGCTTTCCAACGTATGTGGGAGCTGTCGTTGCAGATAGACACGGGTTTTTGGTTCATTCTGAATTACCAAACCACCTGGATCAAGATTTAGTGGCTTTGAGCACGATTGCTCCAGGCCGGACGATAGTGGATCTTTCTAAGTTTCATAAAATCATTAAGCCGCTATCCCGTAATGTTCGCTTGATGGTGTTACTCGAAAAATCCAGAGAAAACTACAAACATTATTATGAGTTTGAGAAAACGGTACTGGAAAATCCTCTTTAATTCTGTGTCAAGAAAAAGCCGGAAAGAAAGAATTACTTTTGTTTAGAAGGTTGATGAATATCCAGTTTTAGCTGGGTGATGAGTTCTTTAAATCGATTTCGCACAGTTACTTCAGTCACTTGAGAAATCCGGGCAATATCCCGCTGCGTTCGCCGTTCCCGATAATATATACTTGCTAAATAAATGGCAGCTGCGGCCACTCCTGTCGGTCCACGACCACTTGTAAGCCCTTTGCGCTCTGCGAGAGTAATAATTTCGGTGGCTTTATTGGCTACATTCGGGCTAAGCTTTAATTCTGATGTAAATCTATTGATGTAGTCCTTTGCATTTGTTGGATTAAAAACTAAATTAAGCTTCGAAGCAACAAATCGATAGGATCGGCCGATTTCCTTCTTATCAACTCGCGCGGATTCACTAATCTCTTGCAAAGTGCGCGGAATCTTATTTTGTCTACATGCTGCATATAAACTCGCTGCGGCGACTCCTTCAATGGAACGTCCTCGAATTAAGTGATTTTTCACTGCCGAACGGTAGATTTTGGCGGCTGTTTCGCGTAAATTCTTGGGACGTGTTAACACGCTAGCCATCCGATCCAATTCAGAGAGCGCAAAGGTCAAATTTCGTTCAGTGGCGTCGGAAACTCGAATCCGACTTTGCCAACGTCGCAATCGATATATTTGACTTCGGAGCCGACTGGGAATTTCACGACCGGAATAATCCTTATTTTTCCAATCGATAACAGTCGACAAACCCAGATCGTGAATGCAATAAGTCATTGGGGCTCCCACTCTGGTTCGCTTTTCACGTTGGTCGTGATCAAAAGCTCGCCATTCGGCTCCCCGATCAACAATACGGGAACTAAGCACAGTTCCGCATTGACTGCAGATTAGCTCTCCTCTCCGTAAATCGAAAATAATATCTTCCGACTTACAATGTGAGCAC
>JAGLDC010000125.1 GCA_023145965.1 bacterium
ATTTTATGATTTTACCGGCTATTCTTGGAGTTAGACCGTTCGAGATCGCGGGAGCGGCGCAGGAAATATCTTCAGGGCCGATGGTCGAATACGGCGGTAAATTCCTGGCCTTTTCCCATATTCATCACGGGCTTCAAGAGTTCATCGGTCTCTCGCTTTTTGTGAATATATTTCTCGGTGGCGGCAACCTTTTCGGGTTATTTAGTTTCTATGCAAACAGCTTTCTGGGTAGTTTATTCGCTGTGTTAGTATTCTTGGCTAAGATATTGGCAGTATTCATGGCGGGTGTATTTATAAACGCCGTTTTCCCACGATTTAGGATAGAACAAGCGATCAAATATCTCTGGACCTGGCCAACGCTATTTGCGTTTTCAGGAGTCATAGCATTTTTAATTATTAAATAAAAAACAGGAAATCAAATGGATAGAAATCAATTAGCGAAATGGATTAAATCTCCCACGAAGATGGGACATAAATTCTCCCTTCATGTAGTGTATTTCTGTACTGGATGCGGGATTATCGAAATCCCGCCAACGATCACGGCCAGATGGGATGCCGAAAGGTTCGGAGTAATTCCGGTTGCCTCGCCCCGACAGGCCAATCTGTTTTTAATCACCGGATATGTATCCACGAAGACACTTAAAGCGATCATTAGAACATACGAGCAAATGCCGGAGCCCAAATACACGGTCGGATTTGGCTCCTGTCCGATCAACGGCGGTATGTATTGGGATTCCTATAATACAATCAAACAACTGGACAAGTATATCCCTATCGATGGCTGGATTGCCGGTTGTATGCCGAGGCCGGAGGCTATTTTCGTGGCGGTTACTCATCTATGGACTTTGATAGATAAAGACATGGCGGACGGTTACAAACGATATCGCGAGAAATATCAATATTATCGAGCAAATCAGGAGAAGATTTTCGGCGAACTCGAATGGCCACCCCTATACCCTCAAGGATTATAGAATGGAAAAACTTAAACAAGAAATGGAAACCGCGTTTGATGGTCTGGATATAGCGATTACATATCCGGATAATATGGGAATAAACGTAGATAGAAACGTGGTCGTTTCTATCTTGACTTACCTAAAAGGCCGGGGATATTGTCATCTTGCGTTAATTTCATGTGTCGATTGGATCGAAGTCAATGAGTTTGAATTGGTTTACATTCTCTCGGCATACATGTCAACCGACGATGAATACACCGAAAAAGAGAAACAGAATATTATTGTTAAAACGAGAATACCGCGAGATAAACCAAATTACATGACGATAATAGAGTTGTTTGAGAACGCCGAGCCTTACGAGCGCGAAATTCACGAGCTTTTCGGGATACATTTCGTGGGGCACCCAAGATTAACGCCCTTATTCTTAGAGTTAAAATATGAAAAACCTCCATTTCGGAAGGATTTCGATACCGAGAAATTCGTTAATGATTTTTTCGGTAACATCCCTTCTGTAGATTAAAAAGGTAAAAGATGAGAGAACTCGAATTATATTTCGGCCCGCAACATTTAGGTATGGTCGGGAATTTTAGCATAACCCTTCAGGTTGAAGGGGATCGAATCGTCAAAGCCGATGCTAATCCAGGCTATCTTCATCGAGGGTTCGAGAAGCTAATGGAACAGAGAACCTGGATACAGAATTTCCCGCTTGTCTGTCGAATAAACGTTGTTGAACCGGATCACATTGAATTGATTTACGCGATGGGAGTGGAAAAACTTGCGGGCATCGAGGTTCCACCTCGTGGTAAATTTATAAGGAGTATCTTTTGCGAGATGGCTCGAGTAGGCTCACATCTCTTTGGTTTGTGGGCTTATGCGAATATGCTCGGATTCGATACTGTTGCACAGTGGGCGATGTATCATCGGGATTTAATATTAGATAGATTCGAGGAGCTTACCGGAGCGAGGGTATATCACATTTATCTGCGTCCTGGTGGGGTTCGCCGCGATTTCCCGGATGGTTTCGAGGAAAGATTGATTAATACCCTACATTCTATAGGCGGAAAGGTTCCCGATTACAATGCTACCTTTTTCGAGAATAGCGTTTTTGAGCAAAGAGCAAAAGGGGTGGGCGTTTTAAACCGCGAGGACGGAATTAAATACGGTGCTGTCGGTCACGCGATGCGGGCCACGGGCATGAAATACGACATAAGAAAGATCGCCCCTTATGCCGCTTACGATCAGGTCGAATGGGAGGTTCCCACAAGAGAGGGCGGTGACGCCTATTCCCGGCTTTTAGCCATTCGTGATGAAATGATCGAGAGCGTTCATATGATATTTAAGCTCATCGATAAGATGCCCTCCGAGGGCGAGGTGTTTACTAAAACACCCAATCCATTTAAATGGAGGATCCCTGAAGGCGACGCTTATGTTCGATGTGAATCTGCGAGAGGCGAACTCGGATTGTATATGGTTAGCGACGGCGGATTGAAACCATACAGAGTCCATTTTAGAACGCCATCATATACGCATGGTCTTACCGCGCTGGAGAAAGTATTAGTTGGAGAAAGTATCGCCGATGTCGGCAATATAATGATCAGTCTATATGTCGTAGCCCCGGAAATCGATAGATAACTCAGGTATAGAAATAGGAAATAAAAATGGCTAAAAGTAATTCGCTAAATCCGTTCAAGGCTATTAAGTATTTATTCAAGAAGCCTAAAACCCTGAAATATCCTTTTGAATTGAAGGAACCGGCCGCGAGATACAGGGGTTTCCATGTTAACGATTGGGATAAATGCACCGGCTGCGGGAATTGCGCCGATATTTGTATGAATAAAGCGATTACAATGGTTGAGATTCCGGAGCTGGAATCGAAACCGGACGAGGGAATCAAGAACCAACGCCCACAACTCGATTACGGCAGATGCTGTTTCTGCGGTCTTTGTGTGGATATTTGCCCTCCGGGTTCCTTAT
>JAGLDC010000126.1 GCA_023145965.1 bacterium
CACCTACACAATCTTCTACTTGGATTTCAATTCTTGTTGGAAATGAACCCCATAAAGGCGGAGCCGTATGCCCAAAACCCGGAGAAATAATATCGCCAACATTAACACAACAAGGTCCGGAATAAGAAGGATATAGGCAACTATCCGCACAACCGAACCCGGGTCTCGCACCTCTACCTGTTGGTGTAATAATGACAAAACCAGATGTATCCGATATGGTATCGATTTCGAGAATAAAATCTTGTTGTGCCGCCCATATAAGCTCCTCTATAGCTATGCTATCACGAAAGGGTTCTCCGTCATAATTCCACCAAACAGAGCGTTGACCGTTATAGCTAATGGAACCTCCGAAAGTCACTACAGCGATGCTTAAACTCGACCAATTTATCCCATCGGCATCATGGATATTTAACTGAATAATATGAAAAATATCGGAGGTGCAGTTATGACAGTCCCATTTGGCGGCTTTAACCGAATGAGTATAGTCAATATTTATATAATCGGCACAAACAAAACCCTCATGTTGCGGACTGACAAGGTCAATAACAGGCCTTTCTGCGAAAAGGCCAGTAGTAGTTATAAAGAAAACGAATATATAAAAACATTGCTTCATTCTAATACTCTCTTTAACTCCTCCCGCGTATTTTAATTTTACGCGGGAGGAGTTATTTGTCAAGCTACTTCAGTAGAAGAACCTTTTGAGTTAAAGTAGAGTTTGTCGTCTTTACTCGAACAAGATATAAACCGGAAGATACCGAAACGCCGGTTTCATCTATCCCGTTCCATACGTGTTTATATTGTCCGCTTCCCAATTCTCCGAGACAACTCTCATAGACCTTACTGCCGCATGTGTTATATACTTCGATATTCACCTGTGTCTCTTCGGGCAGGTTGAATTCGATATTGCAGGAAGCATTGAAAGGGTTTGGATTGACATTAATAGATAATTTATCAGGTTGAGAAACCTTATTTTCCGTTCTTCCCTTTGACAAACCGCCTGAACAAAGATGGTGAGTTACTTGGAGGACATCGATGTAATAATGTAGTTCTCCCGCTTTCTTGGTTATCAGAACTAATTCATCCGAGCCATTCATCGCGAAATGAATTGGGATGTATTCTTCGAAGTCGCCCCATAAAGGATCGATCGGAGTCGGATTATTGATTCGCGTAAAATCAATAGCCTCCCCCCACAACCAGTCCTGGCAGAACCACAATGGAAATCTTTCGCTATTAGAACTACCTCCCTCATCCCACACAGCCCAATAGTAATTAGGATAATCGGTAAACATATAATGCGTCCTTATACTATCGCTGTCGGTCGTTGGATATACTCCATAAGAATACCAATTTGCACCGGGCCATCCCAAACCCATGGGAATAGACGCAAAATCACATCCTTCGCTTGTATTCCAATTGAAATCGGCTTTTAGAAATTCCCATCCGAACGCTGCTTTTCCAGAACCCCACATACCTGCGTGTCCATATCCTCTACCAGCAAATTCCTCTACTGAAGTATTGAAATTACTTGTATGAATTCCTCCACCAGAATGTGGAATAAAAACATTAGAAGAGGGGGTCCACCATTCTCTTGCCCGTGTTGAAATAGATGCGTGGATATATATGATATCTGATCCAGGGACTCTTTTTAGAGCATTAATTAACCCAAAGTAATACCAATTGTCTTGATATGCTATATCGCGTGGATCTGACGCTACATCGAGGAACATAGTATCTTTAAACACTATAGAATCTCCAGATATATCGTAGGCTGCTATTACCCTTCTTATACTATCTGTCAAAGCGTTTGGGGTATCCAGTCCCATAACAAATGCATAATTACCGTAAAGTGCTACTTCACCGTAGATCTGCACTGTTTCGTCTAAATCCTCAAACGATAAATCATCTTTGTTAAGTTTCCACAAACCGTGTTTACCGGCGACATAAATATAATCTCCGTAAATTACTGCCGAATAACCTTCGTCAATTTCGGTTGTAGTGCATAGTTCTGCCGGTCCCACGGCCGCATCGCTGATATCATACTTTGTAAGTGTATATCCCCTACCGCAAACATATGCGTAATTCCCTTCTGTAACTATCCAACCATTAAACATCCAATCAGACGAAGGATTTATCTCAGTATGACCGGTCCATTCCACAGCAACATCGGAAGGGGAATAAGCGATTCTTTCCATCGTGAATGCCGCATGAGGCGTAGGCCTTCCCGAAACAAAAGACATAAGGTGGCTGCAAGGATCGGGAGAAACTGCGCCGTGTTCGTTATAATATGTTGCGTATGGAAGCATTACTGAGTCAGGTTCATGAACATCGATAACATAGAGAATTCCCGTATAGTCTGAAGTTGTCGTCATATAAGCCCAATCACCGGAAACCGCCACACCGCTCGGATTGCATCTTATTGCGCTATAGCATTCGCCCAGCCATTCGGATTCCCGCCAATCGAATATTTGAAACCCATTATAATAATCCGCGACATACAAGAAATCACCGTTAACATCGACATCTACACAATTCACCGGCCCATGTTCGGGATCGTAATCGAACAAGTCGTATTTAACCACCCCGCCGGTGGCAAAATGGTCTTCGAAATTGAAGATATAGACGCCATAAAAGGCTCCGCTCATAAATACTCGATAGTCCTTCGCTACAAGGTCTTTATTGAATTTGCCACACCGGATGTAAATATCGTGTAGTGGATTAGATATATCCGTCACATCGACTACCTCTAATCCATATCTACAGGAAATAAAAGCATGAGTGCCAGAAACATCTACATGGCGATATTCGACCGAAGGCGAATGGTGAAACGTCGATATGAGGTTTAATTCGTTTTCGTCGTAATCGTATTGATAG
>JAGLDC010000127.1 GCA_023145965.1 bacterium
ATGGTGAAACGCGCCGCACGCAAGATGCGCCGCACGATACCCCTCGACGAGACAATCTTCCGCGGCCCGGGTCTGGAGATACGCCTAACCCGTGAAGAATATAGGGATGATAAGTGCCACGGATGGCTGGAGATTGGGACTTGACAACGGGTAAGCGACGAACTATTTTGATGAAGTGAAAGACACGCCCACGCGGGAGCGTAGCGAAAAAAAGCTTATTGGAGGAATGAATGTCAATTGTAATTGGAATGAATCTTGGGACCCAGATGATTATGGCCTCCGATGCGAGAGTGACCTATGAAGGAAACAACAGCAGAACAACGAGAAAATCGGACGAGGTATTTAAACTGTTTGCTCTAACTCCCAGTATTCTTATAGGTTTTGCGACTAATAATTTAGAAGAGGTTCAACGAATACTAACACAGGGGGATCTTAATCCTGCTGCATTTCAGAATCAAACCAACAGTCAATTGTTTTCATTGTTCCAAGAGCATATTAAACAAATTCAATCGCCTTCAGGATTTCTTTGGGGAAATGCACAAGAAGGCGAACTATATTATTATGAGGTTGATAACTGCAAAATAGTTAATTCAATGAAATTAGGGACCGGGGAAGTAAAAGTATTTGGTCATACAGGAATTCCCGAAATTGATAATGGATTGGAATGTATTATAAATACAACTTATAGAAACTTAAGAACACGCAACGATATAGACGAGATTGCAATCGTCACCTTAATCATCGAAGAATATACGAAGTTCTATCGAAATCGTATGGATACCGATACAGAGCCATATTCAAGCTCATTTCTTGTTTCCGCAAGGAGTGATAACGGAATATGGATTGCTTACGATACGTCAAATGCAAATATACGTGTAGGACATCTAATAGAACTGACAGAAATTGAATACGACAGTGAAGCTGGCTATGGCAGGTTCAAGGTTAGTCAAAATGGCTTTATTATTTGGTTGCGTTCAATAATGGAATGGGATTGTTAAGATGAATAGAAACCTCACAATTATTATCCTGCTGCTATTGGCTGGCCTGTGCGCCGCCGACTCGCTCAATGTCCGCCTCGTAGGGCATATAGATACGCCGGGCTCTGCCGAGGGTGTTTATGTCACCAGTTCGTTCGCCTATGTCGCGGACGAAGTTGGCGGTCTTCGTATCATAGACGTCTCCACGCCGTCTTCACCTACTGAGGTCGGTTACTTCGATACAGGAGATTGGGCCCATGGCGTTTATGTCTCCGGCTCGTACGCCTATGTGGCAGACGGTTCTAACGGTCTTCGCATCATAGATATTTCAACGCCGGCGTCTCCTTCCGAAATTGGATGATACTCCAGGCAGAGCCTATGGTGTTTATGTTTCCTGCTCCTATGCCTATGTCGCAGACGGTGGTGATGGTCTTTACATCCTCGACATTTCCTATTTCACTTCTTTAGAAGTTGAAATAAATCCAGGTTGGAATCTTTTATCCGTGCCTTCTTCTACTCCTCAACCGTGGACTATTTACGGCAATATTCCATACGGCTACGACCCATCTATAGCGGATTATGTTGTTTCGGATTCACTGCATCCCGGCGAAGGCTATTTCGTTCTAAATACCGCGCCGGATACGGTTGAAATCCCTCGCGGTTTATTCTCCTACACTGATACTTTATACCGTGGTTGGAACCTTTTAGGAGGTTTGGATCACGCGACTCCTTCGCATAGTTTTATAACTACGCCGCCGGGAATAGCTCTTTCGCTATTTTATGGTTGGGATGGAAGCGCTTATTTCTTTACCGATTCGCTACATCCAGGGCGAGGTTATTGGTTCCTGTCGAGCGGTCACGGTAGAATAACCGTTGGGCCATAAATAGGAGAGTCGAGTTTGTTATAAAGAATAGATAGGAGGATTAAAATGGACGGTTTTGACGGAGAGACATCCGTGGCTTTTATTGATATATCAGGCTTGAAAAGATTTATGGAGATTGACAGACGGAATAAAAGTAATGATTATATACTTTCATACAAGGCTTTAGATAAATTTTATAAAACTGCTTATAAGCTACTAAAAAAGTATAAATGTTTAGATGGTATATTCGTTTCCGATTGCGGTATCGTTTTTATAAGACAGATGCAAAATGACAACATTTCATCCTTATTAGATTTCGTTAAGGATATGAATTCTATAATGTTAAAGGTTGATCCTAATAATTCCAACGACTTATCTGTTATGTTGACTACTTCTATTGCATACGGTAATTTTAAATTTGAGGATAGAATAGAATTAATAAACATGGATAAAGGACTTTTTATTGGCGAAGCTTATCTTTCCGCTTATCTCGATTCAACAAAACTTAATCCAAAACTAAAGCCTTGCGAATGCAGGATTGTTAAAGAATCCATACCTGACAACCAAAGAGGTGCTTTTTCCAATTGGATTTCACAACACCAAAATAATTATATTCTGAGAGAAAAGGGAAAGCACTATTATTATTATTGGATGCTCAGTAATCATGACCTAATCGACAAATTAGAAGAAGATTATAAAGACGCACGGTTTAGAGGAATTAAAGAAGTAGTCTTAGAACGCTTGGATTAAATATACCGAAGTAGCTTTTTAGAAATAAATTTGTTTTCGGCAAAAAAAGGTCTTGATTTTAGGAAAGTGATACCTTAGCTTGAAATAACCATTCGGAGAGAAAAATAGAAAATGCCACGGAAGATTAGAGAACTTATAAAAGATTTACAAAAAGTGGGCTTTGTTGACAGAGGCGGCAAAGGAAACCCCCGGAACTTCGTCCACCTAAATGTCACCAAGCCAATCACGATTTCAGGTAAAAAAGGCAAGCAATGCAATATCAAGAAAAGTCTGTTCGCCTTGCTATAGAGGAGGCTGAGAGATGAATGAAGAAAGCAGATATGTAAAGATTGTCGAGTGGTCCGACATCGACGGGTGTTTTATAGGTAGTTGCCCGGAGCTTTTCTACGGTGGCTGCCACGGCGATAACGAGCGTTCGGTTTTCGACGAATTATGCCGGATTGTGGAAGAGACAATACAGCTTTATCGGCAGGATGGTAAATTCTTACCTTCTCCACTTTCCGGCAGGGATTTCGTGAACGCGCTGCAGGGAGTTGCGTAGCCCGCCGTGCCATATGAAAAACGGGAGGGTCTCAGACCGTCCCCTACGAATTGAAAATGATAATTTGGCGTAGGGGCGACCCGGTGGGTCGCCCGAAAACGGGTCAACCACCGGTTGACCCCTACGGATTGAAAAATTGCAGTTTTTTTTTGAAAGTTCTTGCATTTCTCGGATTAGCACCATTTATTCAAAAATGAATTTTTGTCAAAGTGTTATCGATCTTTGTAAAATATAGTTGAAAAGGCGCAAATGCCCGTGGTTGAGCCGGGGCGGAGGCCTTCTGTTCTCAGGCGGAGGCCTTCTGTTCTCAGGCGGAGGCCTCTCGATCACAGGCGGAGGCCTCTCGATCACAGGCGGAGGCCTTCCGATCTCGGGCGGAGGCCTATCGTCGGCGTCCTTTTCGGTATCGAGCATTGATTTTTTGAGATTTATCAGTGAAAATCTTACAAGGAGGGCGTAAAAATGTCTATGCACACGAGAAAACCTTACAAATTGGACTATAACTCCTATCTCACCTGGATGCGGGAGTTCGTGAAGTGGCTCACGGCGCGTGCCGGGGACGCCGATTACCCGCTTCATATCATTCCGAGTATCGCGGCTTTCGAGGATTTAATCGACCAGTTCGAGGCAATTGCGGGGCCATATAAAAATCTTATCACCGTCGCAAACGCTAAAAACAAGCTATATACGGCAACATTCGAGAGCCTTTCCGACAAACTCGTTCAGATAAAACTGGCGTTGGTTACTGTCACGGACGATCCGGATATTCTGGCGCTTTTCGACCTCGCGGGTAAGCTTCCCAAAGACCGCGACGATATGTATATGACCGTTCAAAACTGTTTGAATTATTGGGCGACGGTTTCGGGCGAGGCGATGTTTGCGCCGATGATTCCGGATTTCGACGCGCTTCAAACGCTGTTCGATGATTTCGTGGCGGCGCGCGAGGTTTATTTCAACACCGATAACGAGCGCGAAACGAAGCAAAACGAGCTTCTCGCGCTCAAAGAGCAAATCAACGAAATCGAGCGGGATTGTTTCCAGTGGTATCGCAGCCGCCACACCGACGGCAAAGACGAAT
>JAGLDC010000128.1 GCA_023145965.1 bacterium
CCCCTGTAACACCATAGATCATTCCTGATTCACTGTTTGCTACGCCATATATACCTGCGGAACCATCGGATGTTCCACTCGAAATTCCTTTGACCCCATAAACCATGCCAGATACACAATTCGCGATTCCCTTCACGCCAGCGGCAGAATCGCCGCAGGCTTCGGTAACTCCGATGAGACCGTTTCCGGAACCGGTGGTCGATGTTGCCGTTCCGGTGAGTCCCGTGCCGTCGGTGCCTGTGGCCTCGGCTTCGAGAGAGCTTTCTCCAGCCCCGTTTCCGTTGAAATTAGTAGGGGACATGTATGTACGATTACCAAATGCATCGACCTTGAATACCTCGCCCCCTAATGAGTTTTCGACGATGAGATTGCCGATTATTTTCGCCGCAAAGCCGATCAGATCGTCGTTTCTCGCTTTTATCGCATTTCCGGCACCGGCTGCTTCTGCCTCGATACCGTTCTGGTCGTCGTCGCCCTGGTTAACGACCACTCCGGGTTGGCCGGCATTGCCTTTTATTACAACACGGTTGCCGACGCCGCCTCCCTTCGCGATTTGCAACTCGCCCGGATCGACGACATTGCCTACGATCAGAGGATTCAGTGGCGCACTGGGCGGGCTGCTTATTCTGATTTTATTGCTATCCGGAATCTCTATTATCTCAATATTCGTTCCCTCGACAAGCTCGATATTGCCGGTTATAGAATCCGGCGAAACCGCGTTGACGCTTTCGAGATAAAGGCCTGTCTGCACACTCTCGGCAACCGTTGCGGAGAAGGAATATGGCGATGTAGATAAAATCATTCGAGGTATAAGGATGTTCCCGTCGATCTCGATTTCTAACCAATACTGTTCATCGAACGGAACTTCGATTGGATTAACGGATCCGAGCATGACATCGAAAAAGCCATGCACGACGGAAATCTCGTTTAGATCTTCGTAACTTTCGCCCCAAAGCGAATCGCCGTCGGTTTCAGCATCGTAAAAACGAAACTTCATGGGAAGTTCATCGTTGATACCGACGCCGCCGATGTCGGTCAGCTTGCCCTGATAATGAATTGTAGCCCCGATACCCGGCGATGCGGCCAGCATAATCGCAATGCCCACTACGATTACGCCAAACATTTTACTCGATAATCTCATTTTCCATCCTTTTTGTAGTTGGCAATATGAAACATCAAAATATAAATTATTAATTCTTAGACAAGAAAATTTTTCAAATAATAATATCGAGACCTGCTGAAAACGATTTAAGAGTGAAAGGCAATCGTCATTCCCGTGAGGCTTGTCCCCGCGAAAGCGGGGAGCGGAAATCCAGAAATATAAATATTCGACATCGACGGCAGAATCGTTTATATAACGCCCGTAGAGGCGACCGACCGGTCGGCTTTTTTGCCCGTCATTTCGAGCGAAGCGTCGCAATCTTTCCACTCGAACTACCCCGTCGTTTCGATACGGCCTTTCGGCCTACTCAACGACCGGTGACTGAGCCTGCGATGTCCTGAGCCTGTCGGAGTCATCATAATATACAGCGAAACCGGGTGCTTCGAGTATAACCGATTGCGCCGAATCCGCACCGGGAGCGGAATAATCGAAACAATATTCCAGCGCGTTATCCATTCCCACGCGGGCATAGACCGAATCGACCGATGTTGTTAAATCGCTGGTCAGTGTATCGTTGCCGGGGATAGATATATCCAATACTGTGCTATCATAATCGCTGTAATCAACCGTAATTGAATATGAGGAATCCGTAAACTGCTGGTCCAGTGTAACCCATGTCTGCGCTTGAATAACGCTCGCGAAAACTAAAACGAAAGTAACCATAAACAAGTAATGATTTTTCATTTTACGCTCCTTATTTTATTAGAACAACCTTTTTAGTATCTAAGATATTTCCTGCTTTATCTTTCGCAATCGCAAAATAAATACCTGAATTCATGCTATGCTCCCCCAGTTCTATCGACGGCCATAGCATAGTATTATCTTCTCTTTTTGCCCGGTCGATAATACGACCTGTTATATCGTAAATGGCTATATTTAAAACCAATGGGGAAGTTCTTATTTGGCAAGTTATATTAAATGGATTGGGATATATATTGATATGCTCCTTTTTTATAAAATGAATACCGTCATTTTCAGATATGGTATTCACAATTGTGTCATTGTAGATCCTAACTACATCGTAATTCCAATATCCTGTAGGTGCTGCAGTATCCGGGATTGAGTTAAGAAACGCATGCATATAAGTCCCCGGTGTAGTTTCCATACAATTATATTGCCCCCATAGCCTGGGTTCGATTTCCAATGTATCGACATCAAGTTCCGTGCTATCGAACCATAAAACCAGGTAAAAACTTTCTGATGAATTTTTCACGATAAGACCAATTGGATTAGCCAGCTCTCTCGATTTTAATGAAATAAAGCCGCAACTACGCCACGGAGCGTGAGGATATGTATACAGAGTATCAATAGAACCAGTGGAATCGATTTTCCAGAAATACCACGTCGTATCTGGTGTATCAAGATTAAACATCTCGTAACAATATAGCGATAGGTCCTCCCGTGATATATTGGATTGAACATTTCCGACATTAGGAATAGACCATAAAACTCTTTCCGTTGCATCAGCAAACTCGGAAAGCCGCCGAGTAATGGAATCCGATGTTACCGGGTAAATGTAGGATAAATAGAATCTATCCGCAATCCAAAAGAAATCTCTCACATACGCATCATGCCACGGGGGAAAACCGATTTTTATTACCGTGTCCGGAACAGAAATATCCGGATAGATAAAGAACGTATCTGTTCCCATAAAATTCACCTTAAAAAGAACCGAAAGGCGGTCGTCATCCCGGACACAGGGAAAGACGTAGACCATAAACAACGAAGAAGAATCAAAAGGCATCGATATCCTATCGACATCGAAAGAAACACCGTCATAACTAATAATGAATCCGCCTTCGTTCATAATGTATAATGGAAATACGATTTCCCCCGTTGATTTGACTAGATTATTGAAAACCTCTGGGTAACGAAACATCCTGCCATGATCTTCGGGAAGAGATAGGATTGGACCAATCGTATCGAATCTTACCGTAGTTTGGTCATAAACGAAAGCATAAGTATAAGCCGTGTCTCGCGACGAATCCCAAAAACCGCCGCTGAACGCTATACAATTCCCCGCAGAGTCCATATAAACGGCTGCCCCTTGCCTTTCGAACCAGTTCGATTCATCCCAGATAACAATCGGGTCCGTCCAATCCGCCCAAAGACCACCAGCCAAAACCAGGAGAACAACAAAGCTGAAAATTAAATTTGCGTGTTTCATCT
>JAGLDC010000129.1 GCA_023145965.1 bacterium
TATTTTAGTCCACTCCCTTTGTTTATCTCCGTTGCTGACCGCGACATCGAACGACGACGAGCCGATTTTCGATGGGATTCTAAAAATATCCCTTATGGGCATCCAGGCTCTTCTCGGCACTTTCGTTTTCCAATCTTCTTCGCCCTTACTCATAGATTTGATATCTTTCTTAAACTCGTTTATCACTTTATCCTGAATATTATCTTCGCCTTTCATAATAAGTAAGCTCTCGTCCGGCAGTTGATTTGCGATTTCGGAAAGCCCGAAAACCGGCGTAGCGCTGCCGTCTTCCCAACCGATGAGTTCGAGTTGAATTAATTTTTCGACTTCGGTCGGATATCTTCTTCCGCGCTTGAAATCGGGTTGGATAATTTCGGTCGCTAACGCCCTTAATGCCTTCTGAGTTAGTTCGGCAACTTCAACGAGGATATTAATCGGAAGCCGTTTGGACGCGAGTCCCGATATATCGATATGGTATCTTATTTCTTTTTCCAGAATACACCCCCTTATTATTCAAAGAGAATTATAAGCCTTAAAACCTTATAAATCAATAAGAAGCTTTTAAAACCGATATTGCGTCCCGCCGTTTTATGTCCGTGCCTCCAGTTCGGTTTTTATCTCATCTATCAGGAGCGCTATTTTCGCTTCCTTTTCCGCGATACCGGCCAGCAGTTCTTCGGGCGGTCTTGTTTCTAAACCCTCGGGCGCGTTCGGGTTTTTCAAATCGAGGTTCAGGTTCTCGTCGAGTTTCTCCCGTTTTACGAACCATACGTGTTCGTTTTCCTCCCGATTTTTCCACCATTCGGCAATCGGCTCGTATTCCTCGAATTTCTGCGGTTTCGTTTTGGTGTATCCGTTTTTCAGATTCTCGGGCATTGGCATTTCATAAAACCAAATGCCTTTTGTCGGTTTGCCGTAGTCGAAGAAAACAAGGTTTGTCGGTATGGAGGTATATGGGCTGAACACGCCGTTTGGCAGTCTAACAATCGTATGCAGGTTGCATTCTTTTAGAATCTGCTTTTTAATTGTTGTGCAGACGCCGTCGCCAAAAAGAAAACCGTTCGGCACAACCATTCCGCAACGCCCGCCTGTTGCGTTTTTTTTGGGTCGTTTCAAGAGCCTCATTATCAATTGAATGAAAAGGAGCGCCGTTTCCGCCGTTCGCTTATCGGGCGGGAATCCGGTTTTTATGCTGGCCTCTTCCTCGCCGCCGAATGGCGGGTTTGTGATTATTACATCCACGCGTTGAGCGTCCGTTATGTCGTTCAGGTTTATCGCAAGCGAATTGGTTCGGATGTAGTTCGGGTTGTCGAGTTCGTGCAGTATTAGGTTCATCATGCCCAGGAGGAAGGGCATCGGTTTTTTCTCTCGCGCGAATAGCGTTTCTTCCTGTAAGATTCTTCTTTGCTCGACGCTTTTCACCTGCTTTTCGAGATAGAATAATGCTTCGACTAAAAATCCGCATGTTCCAGCCGCCGGGTCGAGAACGGTTTCTCCGATCTTCGGGTCGATCATTTCGACAATGAACCGGACGGCAGGGCGCGGCGTGTAGAATTCGCCGTTTTGCCCCGCAGCGTCTCGAAGGTCTTTTAACATGCTCTCGTAAAGATGGCTTAGCGTATGAATATCGTCGGAAGTGTTGAAATTAATCTTGTTAATTTGGTTAATAACGTCTTTTAAAAGGTATCCGTTGCGAGCCTCGTTATTGACCTCCATGAATAAGCTCGCAATACGCTCGCGCCCGCCGTTCTTTCCACCGGATAGCCTTTTCATATACGGAAGAAGGTCGTTATTGATGAAGTGTAGTAAATCGTCACCGGTCATGCCGCTTTCGTCTGCCGCCCAATCGCGCCAGCGATAAGGCTTGTCGATTGTTGGGTAGAATTTTTCTCCCTTAAATTCGGCTTTCCCCTTTTTCTCGATTTCCATATCGTCGAGGGCTTTTAAAAAGAAAAGCCACGATATCATCGGCATTCGTTTAACATCGGTGTCGAGGTTCGGGTCCTTCCGCATAATCTTGCGGACCGAGTTTATAATCGAGGACATCTGTTGGCGATCCATTTATCTCCTTAATTCTCACATAGATATTTGTATAGTTGAGTCATAGCTTCTTTTGCTTTTTTCGCCCCGCCGAATATCTCGAAAATCTCTACCGGTGTTCCAAATTGAGTAATCGGCGGAACTTCGAGGATTTCGGGAGTCAAGAGTTGGTCGGAACCGAACTCGGTGTATTTTACGAGAAGCAGTTCGAGTATTTCCCTCGCCGGGCCTTTAAACTTCTCGAAATATTTCTTATATTCTCTCTGGACTGTGTTTGCCTTTTCTCTTCTCGTTTTGAGTGGTTTATTGTAGGCGACGTGCAGGAGCAAGTCGAAGGGGTCGGCGTCGCGGTTGCCCGTTATTTCCTGTAAATCTGTAAGATGTATTCCCCGCTTCTCCAATTCCGAGACAATAATAAGCCGTTCGTCGTCTTCTGTCCATCTCGTTTCGAGAAACGACGACGAAGTATATAATTTGCGAACCTCGCCTGCGACATATTCTGTGTATTCCACCGTTTTTAGAACCTTGCCCGAAGGGTCGAGCAACATCACGGAATTAGAGACGATGAAGATTTTAACGCCATCTTCGATATAATACTTTCTGATTGGCGGTGGTTCTGGCCCATCCCCCCCCGTAACTTCGCCGGTTTCAGTATTAACTTGCGACCCGTCGGGTAGGGTAACAATACCTTCTTCCGTTACTTCGGGTTCGGGTGTTTCTTCTTCTTCGGGGTGTTTTTCCGCCCAGACATCTTCGATTTCGCCTTCATCGTTAATAATCTCAATC
>JAGLDC010000130.1 GCA_023145965.1 bacterium
CATGGGTCATCTACATTTTAGGGCAATATGTTTATGATTCTGGCCCTGCAATGACCAAATATTTTGTTGGGACTTTTTTCTGGAAAAACCCGATGGCAGCCTATTTACTTCTTTTTATGCCCTTTGTTTTTGCTTTTTCTCTTGAACGCAGCGGCTGGGTTAAATGGGCCACAATCTTTGTCTCCATAGCTATGTTGGCAGGTCTCGTTCTCACTAGAAGCAGAGCTGGTTGGATTGCCGGTCTAATCGCCGGACTGATTTTTTTCTTGCCTAGCATCATTAGAGTTATGGATAAGAAGAAATTGTTTACATTATTAATAGTTGCAGTGGCTGGGATATCCCTCGGTTTGTTATTCTCACCAAAAGGTGTTATTACCGAACGTGTCGAGAGTTTTACTGAGATAAATACTGAGAACTTAAATAAAGATAGGAGCTCCAAAGAGCGTCTTGCTATGCTCGATGCTGGCCTCGATGTTGCTGAAGACTACCCTATATTTGGCGTAGGGCCTCGGTCATGGCCTGCTATCCGCGCAGCATACCTTAAGAAACTGCCTTTTCTACCTCGCTTTCCTCACAATGCCTATTTAAGGGCGGCCGCAGAGCTTGGTATTCCGGGGCTTATACTCCTTTGCTTAGCTCTACTTATGACTTTTTTGCCACTTTGGAGAAAATGCTTCGTCGAAAAACCAGATTTGGTATTTACAGGTATCGTCACAGGGCTTTCATCTCTATTTATACACATGGCCGTCGATTTCGATGCCGCCTTTGCCGGGCTTCTTTTGCCTTCGGCGCTTCTCATTGCCCTAGCCTATCGTCTTCACTCCGATAGCAAAATCGAGCCTACACATTTAAAATCTCGAATCCCCATTATAGTTTTAGCATCGGCAATGCTTGTTCTGCTTCTCTTGCGAATCACCTCGGAACAGCTAGCTCTATCGGCTACCGCTTCTGCCGAGAACAGAGACCTAACCACCGCCCAAAAACAAACCCAGCTCTCCGCTCGACTTGATCCATTCACCTGGCAACCTCGTTTTCTATCCGCCAAAATATTCATGGTGAAATCGGATTTTATAAACGCGGAGAAAATGCTCAGGTCGGCGATCAAGCGCGCGCCAACAGTAGCCGAGCTTCACTCGGAGCTCGCCGAAGTTTCTTTAGCCAAAGGCGACACAACCTCGGCAATAAACTCACTCCAAAAGGCCATAAGCCTGGCCTCTCGCGCCAATCCTGAAAGCTACTTTACTCTAGCATCCATATATGAAAATAAAAAAGACTACGAATCCGCTGAGAAAACCTATATATGGGCTATCGATGCCATGGCTCCATTCTCCGGAGTAGGGTATTCTGCCGGAACTATAGGCTATCGTTATCGCTCATCAATAGCATGGGAAAAGCTTTGCCTAATCTGGGGCTCGCGTGGAGATTCTCTTATTGCCGAAGTTGCGGACTTCAACGCAAAGATTCTTCAATTACCTCGCGAAAAGGATAAAGTTGCAAAACAACTCGGTTTCGACACACCTTCACCCGAGCTTGTAGTTATCCAAGCCTTCGAGGCTATCGCTCGTTCTGACACCTCGACTATCCGCAAACTCACAGCATACCCCGATGGTGCACTTCCGCATTTTCCCGAGGGTATCACTATGACAGTCAATAAAATCCTCGATGTTCGTGAGGATCCCATTGGAGGGCGCGCCGCTGTCGATATTATCCTGAAAAGCACCAAGTCAGATGGCGAAGAGGGATTCGCCAAATCGTCTATCACCTTGAAAATAAGGAATGGCCGATGGGTCGCTTCCTTCGAAGGTAGTTAATATGTCAGAAAAGCTGCTTTTAGGTAGGTTTAGAAATTTAGGGCTTTTGGGCGAAGGCTCCACTGGCAAGGTTTACCGAGTCATCGATACTAGCACCGACCAAACGATAGCTCTTAAAATTCTGAGACCAGAAATCACTCGAAGAGTCGGACTACAACGCTTCCGACGACAGTTTCTTCTTATAGCCCAACTCTCACACCCAGCTGTATTACCAGTTCTCGATATGGGTAAAGACGAGGGCGATGTCTGGCTCACTTCGAAGCTCCTACAAGGCGATACACTGTCAAATGTTAAACTCCCATTAACTCCCGAGAAAACCGCAAAATTCATTCTCGAAATCGCATACGGACTCGAATTCATTCATGCCCATGGAATTATCCATCTCGACCTTAAACCTTCGAATATATTTATATCCGAGGAAAAGCCCTTACT
>JAGLDC010000131.1 GCA_023145965.1 bacterium
GCCGAGGGATGTAGTAAGAATAAATTCTTTGGTTGCCTCAGGCCAAAAAATAACAGGGAAATCCTCCCCGGCCCATTCACCATTACAATTAACAAAAAATTCCTCTCCTAAATTAACAAGATACATATAAGGTCCATCATTTTCATACCTATAAAAACCGACATCTTGATAATTATCGAACTTGAAAGTTATCTCTCCACAAAGCTTTCCATCATCTATATAAAGTCGCTTTTCTACATCGCGCATTCCGCCATCGGTATCCTCTAAGGTAGTTCCTTCGATATAATCATTAATAAGGGAATTGAAGTCTTCCAGAGAATAATCTTCGTCGGTATTGCCTGATGAAAATATATTTTCGAAAACTATCTTTCCTTGACCACTGCCGTCATTGTTAAATTCCCAAGTATATTCTTTTGTATCGGTTGTAAGGCAACCAGTTAAAACAATCGTTAAAGCTCCGATTAGAATAATCGAGAGTGTTTTTCGCATTTCCCCTCCAAAATTGTAATTAATTATCCTCTTTCATCTCTTTGTTGGAAATCGCCTTTTTAGCTCTCTCTCGGGCTTCACGGACGATCTTCTCCAGAATTTTGTCTTCAGCTGCTTTTTTGGCGGAATCGAATATAAAAAGCAGACTAAGCGACGAGAATCCAAATATTACACTAAACAATTTAACCTCCATTATCAGTTTTACTAAGAATACAACATAATTTTGAAATTTTCAAGTGGATTAATAAAACATTTAAACGTTTATTAGAAAGACGAAACCTGAAAACAGGTTTCGTCTTTTGATGAGAGGATTCAATAAAAAATTATTTGGCTTTAGATGCCGGTAAATCCCTTGGCATCTCCTTCATGTCCATACCATGCCTCATCCCCTCTTCATGCTGATGATTCTTTTCTTCATTATTGAATTTCCCTTGTCTCGACACCTTACTACCCATTCTTTTGCTTTGTCGTAGATCTTTCGCCATCTTTCTTTGTTCGAAAGTCAAGACATCTGAGACATCGAGCATATTTTCGATTTTCAGAATTCCAAGTTTATCTTCAAGCTCATTCACATTCTCAACCTGAGATATTATGGCTTTGCGGTTAAGATCATCGGCATCCATGAGTCTCTGAAGTTCAAGTCTGGCCTTCTCCAGATCAGCATGCATATCAATGCTCTTTTTTTTCATTTCATACCTGAGGTCGTCGATCCTATCCACTTGATCTTGGTTCAGTTCCAAGTGATCGGCCATTTGCTCGATTTTTTGTCCTCGGGAAACTCCGGGTCGGTCTTTATTCATCCCTCCCTTCGCATGAAAAGCTAGGATACTTCCTGCGAGCATCATCGTCGAGAATAATAAGACCTTTGTCCACCATGTTCCGGTCATTTTTCCTCCTTCATTTATTATTTGAGGGCATACGATAATCTCTTCTTTTGTCGTTGCGTACACCCATATCGATTACACCTCTTATCTCCTTGTCGAAATTCTTTTCAAAAAGGAGTAATTTGGCTCTTTGTTTCACATCTAATACATCGTTTAATTTATTAAAAAACTCCAAATCAGTCGCCAGTCTATCATCCCGCAAATATACAACCGAATCGACCGTTGCACCTAAAGCGACATTATCTATAACAACTGCGTCAAGTTGAGCTTCCAATTTACCGAGAAGACGGTCTTCTTCCTCTTTAAGATGCTGAAGACGAGAGTCGTGTTCTTTCATAGCCGGAAAGAATACCATTGATTGCTCTTCATTTAACTCCAACACTTCAATTAGTTTCCACATTTTAATAAGCCCTATTCTCTCCCTTAAATGAGCTTTGCCTCCATGTCCCTCTGGTGGCGCATGCTGCGCTGAAACAGCCAAAGATAAGACTAAGACAAAGATTAGAATAATCGTTGTTTTTTTCATTATGCCTCCCTATCCGGGTATCCTAATTCATCCATAAGTTTCAGTATTTTTTGTGCTTCATCGTCGTTGAGTTCTTCTATATCCGAAATATAATCTGTATCGTAATATCCTTCATAAGAGCTTTCTAGGTCGCGGGAAGTTTCGTCAATTAGCTTTTCGGCAGCAAATTCAAAATCTAAATCTCCGCTATATATAGCCTCTACAAGAACCTCCTCAGCCCCGTATTCCTCAAAAAAGGAGTTACTATATCTAGATTCTGCGACTTCGATGTTAGAAGACCCATTATTGATGATTGCTGTCACAAAGACAGCGATCAAAACAACCGCTACACCAAATGCCCCTTTGAAAATTGGTCGGATATCCCACCAAGTCAGTCTTCTAGGCAACTTCTCGCCATTAATAACTTTTTCTGTTAAGCGAGAAATCTCACTTTCACCCAGTCTTGGAATCGGATCGCTTTCGAGAAATCGCCGCATCTCCCATTCAACATCCTGCATCTTTATGTTCTTTTTACTCATTTTAATCCTCCAAAAGCGATTTTATTTTATAAACCGCGTTATGCAACTGGGCCTTAATTGTGCCTTCGGACTTTTTTAGAACCTTGGCTATCTCCGAAATCGGTAATCCTTTTTCGAACCTAAGAGAGAATGCGACTCTCGTTTTCGGGGGTAACGCCATCAATGCTTTGCGCACAAAAAGCCTTTTGTCTCTCTCTTCGAGTATAGAAAGCGGTGAGCGAGAATCTGCCGATACAGTATTGTCATCGATCTCGACGAATGTTCTACGAGAGTTGCGTCTAAGGTAATCTCGCGATAGATTCGCCGCTATCGTATAAAGCCATGTCGATATCAACGAGTCACCGCGAAATTTCTTTATGTTCTTGAGCGCTTTCATAAATGTTTCCTGAGTTATATCTAACGCATCATCTCGGTTGCCGGTCATCCTGAAAGCCAATCCGAATATATTTTTCTGATTGTCTCGGACAAACTGCGTCCGGGCATTTTTATCGCCACTTCTTAAAAGATCGAGGAACTGCTCATTTTTATTGTTAAATTCCATATTTCTCAATTATTCTGACGCTCGAAAATAGATACAGGTTTAACAGTTTTTCACTTTGTTTGAAAAATCTGCATAGCATCAAGTGTATTACCAACTAATTGCCAGCTCACAAAATCCCCGGCCATATTTCTAAACGTAAAATCTTTTGCCGAACCGATAGGCTTGAGTTTAGAGGGTAAAATTGCTCGAATTTGAAGGTTTTTGGGCTCGATTATATTGCCGTCTTTATTTCGGAAAGGAGGATAGATCCCAAATTTCTCGCCAAATTTCCATTCTCCCGGTGGACCGGAAAGCGCCGCGCTAACCGGTATTTCATATGAAGTGCGGATTATAAGTGACCTTTCTTTATCTTTAATATCGATTACAGTCACATCCCCTGCTAAGACAAGTATCCCGCATTCAGAGGAATCAATATCCATAGAGCTATAAATGCGAACGGAATCCATGGGCCAATTTGGGAGAATATGTATGCTATCCATGAAATCGGGAACATTCACGCTGCTAATGAATACAACTTGAGCTAAAGTGTCCAGAACAACCGCATCAATATAGGCATACTCCACCTCGATACCTTCATCAACAATAAAAGATGGAGTTCCGGGCGGCGGGGCAGGGCGAAAAGCATAAGTAATTGAAAAGCCAAGAATTAGAAAAGATATAACAATACCAAAGACTCTCATAATTCGCCCTTTCAATAAGTTTAAAATCACCTATTAATAAATCACGCGGTTTGAGATGTCAAAGCGAATATCAAAAAAAATGCAAGAACTTCATCAAGATTTTTGAGTTTTTACGAAAAAGTGACGTTTACGAGGGCCATCAAATTCGCAGAAAAATACCTTCTGCCATGTGCCCAAATTGAGTTTACCTTTATCAACTATAATCGTTTGACTCACACCCACAAGCAAAGATTTAATATGAGCATCAGAATTGCCCTCAAAATGGCGATAATTATGATTATAGGGAACGATTTCCTCGAGAAAAGAAAGGACATCCTCAATCACGTCAGGGTCTGCGCCCTCGTTTGTTGTAATTGCGGCGGTAGTATGCGGAACATAAACTAATGCAAGACCATCATCGATAGCCGATTCCGTTACAGCGGAAGCAACCATTCTTGTTATGTCCAGCATACAGTTTCTCGAATCCGTCTTTAATTCGAATCGCTTAACGATTATATCCTCATTTCGATATAATATCTCTTGCGAAGTTGTTGAAGATGTTTGTCGATAAGGTTCTTCATTTTATATTGCCTCGCATACTCTTCAAGTAACTCGCGATCATCCTCGATTGTGAGTGCTCGGCCTTCTCTTTTTCCCATTATGCGATATATCTCATAAGAACCTTCACCTTCGAATGGGCCAATAATATCCCCCTCCTTGGCTGATTTAACCTCGATGCCAAGCTCCTTACCGAGAGCTGAAATCGGAAGCCAACCAACATCATTAATATAGCTCAGCTCCGGAGGACTTCCTAAATCCGTTACCACATTGGAAAAATCAACTCGACCAGCTTCAGCTAAACTAATTGCCGAATCGGCAAGCGCCATAATCTCGTTGAACCTATCCGGGGTAACTTCTACTTTAAATAATATATGCGAGAGGGTTATCTTACCCGCCGACTTATCGAGAACCTTAAGAAGATGATAGCCCATTGGAGTTTTAACAGGTCCTCCGATAACCTCGTAATCGAGGGTAAAAGCAACTGAATCTAATGCAGGAAGAAGGTCGCCCCTTGCAAAATTTCCCAACAATCCACCCTTTTCGGCAGTTGTAGCATCCTCGGAAACCTCAACGGCGATTTTGCTGAAGTCCTCGCCATTGGCTATTTTATCGAGTGCATCATCGATTTTGGTAAACGCTTTCTTTATTCTCGAAGAATCAGCAATAAGTTCAATAATTATTCCATCGAATTCGACTTCTGCAGGCGCTGTAGGAAGGCTATCTTTGAATAAAGTATAGAATTCATCTACATCCTCTTGGACAACATCGACTCTACCAAAATTCTTCTCGATATACCTTTGTTTCAACAGAAAGTCTTTTATCTGCTGGCGAGTCTTTTTCTTAAAACTATCTACCGAGAATCCCTCTGCTTCAAGCGCCTCGGCGAGTGCTGTTTCTCCGCCGTAGCCCTCGACAAGAGTCTGCCATCTTTGTTTGAAATATTCTTCGACTCGTGTTTGGTCAACTTCCAATGAATCCTCGACTGCCGCGAGTAGAATAAGTCGTTCGTCGATTATCTCCATTACCTTAGCGCGAAGCTCCTCGCTGTCTATATCGTCGACATTCTTGGTTTGGCCTTCGATAATAAACGCCATCTCGACTTCGGTGGTTGTAATCACCTCATTTTCGACAACTGACAAAATTCGCTCTTCGAGATCGACACCCGATTGAGCAAAAATCGCAATGGAAGTAAATATAATAAATACAAAAATACTATTTCTCATGTTTAGCCAACGCTTCTTTAACTGCATTTGTATCGATTGTCACTGCTTTAACCGACCTTAACGAATCCAGAACACTTGAATAAAGCTCTTGAAACTTTTGTTCTGAAATAAAGTCCCGAATGCTCAAGCTGACTTCAGAAAACTCCCTAAGGCTTCCCTTTGGGGCAAAATCAACAAGCCGAATAAAATGATAACCAAACTCCGTTTTAATAGGTCCTGCCATCTCGCCTTCAGCAAGGGCAAAAGCCTTTCGTGCAATACTTGCATGAATTTGCTTTTTCGAGAGGTATTCGGTGCTTCCTATGGAATATCCCTCCTGGCCGAGACCGAATCTTTCCGCCAACTCTTCGAAACCAAGTGAATCGAGTAGCATAACTACCGAATCCTTAAAGGCTGTGTCGCTAAACATAATATGATCGAGAAGAACCTCATCATTAGATCTGACAAATTCCTCGGAATGTTCCTGATAATACGCCCACACCTCTGAAGAATCCACTGAAGTATTTGGCAATAAATAAAATTGTTCATATGCTGAAGCCAGAATCATCCTTCTAGCCTCATCCAATTTAGCGGCAACTTCTGGAAGGTCAGTAAGGCCAACATCATTAG
>JAGLDC010000132.1 GCA_023145965.1 bacterium
AGGCCGACATCATTAGCCGCTTCGGCAAGCACTATCTCATCGGTCCACTGAGAAACCAAAACCAAAGCATCGTCGCCTATCTGACTTTCGAAGCCTTCCGGAATAATGGCTGCTAGCTGCTTTGATTTTAATGAAGTAGAACCAGCGGTCGCGACATTAAAGTCGCGGCGGTCGCGATCGCATGAAAAAAATGCAATAATGACCGCCGCGAGTAGTATAGCAATATTTAGCCTCTTAGAGGTCAAATCGCTTATTCTTTCACGTTAACAGGTTCAACCGGAACCGAGGCATAAGCCGAGGAATCGACCGAAGCAACGATAACCTTATCAAAGACCTTTACTCCGAACTCTTGATTTGCCGACTCCACAAAGTCCAGCATAGCCTTTTCGCGAAGAGTTCTTCTGAGTGTAGATTGAATTCTACCAGCAACCTTATCCATAGGCATAACAGCCGTTTCGCGGATCTCGGTTACCTTCATAACCGACCAACGATTTGTTCTATCCTTGGTGGGACCAACGAGATCCCCCACCTTGGCGCTGCCAACTGCAGCATATAGGTTCGGGAAACGACGCTCTGTTATTTCGAGCACACCACCAGTGTTTTTGGTGTAAGTCCGCATGGATTTTTGTTCAACAAATTTAGCTATATCGTTGCCAGCTTTTACCTTCGAGGCTACACCCTTGGCCTCGGCCTCATCTGCGACCTGAACCTCGATTACGACAACAGTTCTAGGTTGCATAAAGGAATCTGTGTTTGCCTCATAATAACTTTGAACCTCGGCGTCACCCACCTCGACTTTGCCGTAAATATACTGGTTCTGGAAAGTGCTAACCATAATCTCTTCGAGCTCTTTTGTAAACATTTCCTTGTATTCATCAGTATTGCTAATATTTAACTTATCAGCCAAAGCAGTAAGGAAATCCCCTTGCAGGTTACCCTTGGTGAAATTTTCAACATCGACAACAGAAAGAAGTGGTTGTCTTTGATATGCTGGACGAATCTTAACAGCAGAATCGAGTTGAGCAATCGTCCATGATCCATCATCCCATGTTGCAATAACCATAGCTTTTTCATCATCGTCAAAAGTGACTTCTGGAGCTTCTGGTTGATTCGCAACTTCCATATATTTGTTGATTACAACCGCAATAGCCTTTTCATCGAGCTTAAAACCTCTATCGGTGAACATTTTGTTAACGAAGTCCAAGGATTTTGTTCCTTGCATTTCACGCTCGATAGTCGCCTTTAGGTTCGCTTCTGCCTTCTCGAAAGCCTCCTGGGAGCGGGTGCGCGTTCCGATTCTCTTTATGATATGAAAGCCATAGTTAGTCTGGATAGGAGCGGAAATCTCACCATCTTTAAGCGCTAAAACTGCATCCTCAAAAGGTTTGACCATTCTACCAACCGTAAACCAACCGAGGTCTCCGCCTTTTTGAGCACTACCCGGGTCCTGTGAGTGCTGCTGTGCGAGGGCAGCGAAATCTTCGCCAGCCTTGGTTTTTGCTTCAATTTCTTTGGCAAGAGCTTCATCTTTTACAAGAATATGTGCAGCACTGAACTCAGTGCCTTTCTTCTCATAAAGGTCCTTGACCATTTCATCGGTGACATTGATCTTACTGGCAATCTCGGCTTCCCATAAAGCGGTAATCTTGCGCCTGTTTTCATTTCCATCGAGACGGGCAATCAAAGCGGAATCGGTATCGAGACCCTCTTTGTAAGCGCCAAGCAGAAGCAGTTTCTGCTGAACAAGATTATCGATTGCGCCCTTGCGGCCTTCGATAGCCTCTTCGACTGTCTTCCACCGAGCTTGCATCGGGCCAGCAACAGTATTGAGTTCCTCTAAGGATATTGCATACTTGCCAACTTTTGCGACAGTATCCTCAGGGGCTTTTTCACATCCCGTGTAAATCATCATAACAGCCAGAGCCGCTACCAAGATTAGGCATGTTCTTTTCATTCGTCCTCCTCTTTGTCTTTCTTTTTTGTTAATCTTCTATATCTTTCAAAGCTGATTTTAGCTTAGTCAGTTTTCCTACAATTTCCAATTTTTGCGTTTTGCTATTGAGAATAACTTTTTCGGGAGCATTTTTAACAAAATCGCTATTTGACAGGCGTTTTTCAAGGCCTGTATGCACCGATTCGAGTCTTGAAATCTCTTTTTGAAGCCTTTTGCGTTCAGCTTCGATATCAACAATCCCTTCGAGAGGGAAAAATATCATGTTTTCATTAACAACAGCCGTGCCAATTGGCCCATCAGGCCGGATATTCGAAATGATTATAGACTCCACTCGCGAAAGCGAGATAAGTATTTCGGAATGGGCCTTTATTATAGATTCTTGATTCAGATCAAATGGAATAATTATAACATTCCCGATCTTGCGATTCCCGATTCCCACAGAATTTTTAATATTCCTTATTTCCGAAGCAATGGAATTGATAAAATTAAACTCACTCTCTGAACTATCATCGATATACTCTTGATTAACCTCCGGCCAAGGTGCGATAATACACGCAGAAGAATCCAAACCACCCTCTATCGATTCAGATAGCTTCTGCCATATTTCCTCTGTTGCGAAGGGTATAATCGGGTGCCAAAGACGTAGTATTTCATCAAAAACCTTTAAAGCCACCGAAAAAGCTGACTGGTCGCTTTCTTCGAAACGAGGCTTTATGGCCTCTAAATAAATATCACAAAAATCGTTCCAGAAGAATCTATAAAGCACCGTCAAGGCTTCATCCAATCGGAATTTCTTAAAAGCCTCTTCGGACTCTTCCTTGGCCCTCTGGAGTCTAGACAATATCCATCGGTCGAGAAGATGTTCTTTAGAAGGATTTTTTATATCATCCGCGGCTATCATGCCATCGAGATTGTTGAAAATTAACCTTCCGGCATTCCAAAGCTTATTACAGAAATTCCTGCCCTGAGCAAAACTATTCATATCGACAAAGAGGTCCTGCCCTGCTCCCGCCTGAGCTATTAAGGTAAAACGCAAGGCATCTCTGCCATATTCCTCGATCACATTAAGAGGATCGATACCATTCCCAAGCGACTTACTCATTTTACGCCCCTGGGAATCTCTCACTGTGCCATGTATGTATATCGAACTAAAGGGTGTCTCACCCATAAAATGCTCAGAAGCCATAATCATGCGCGCGACCCAGAAGAAAATAATCTCACTTGCAGTTACCAAAACATCTGTTGGGAAAAAGTTTTTGATGTCTTCCGAATCGATATCCGGCCAACCCATTGTTGCGAAAGGCCAAAGCCAAGAGCTGAACCATGTGTCGAGAACGTCATCCTCTTGACGAATATTCTTACTGCCGCAATAAGGACACTCCACTAGGTTATCGCGCGAGACAATCGGCTTGTCGGTGCAATCGCAATACCACACGGGAATCCTGTGCCCCCACCATAACTGTCTGCTAATACACCAGGGTCTTATGTTATCGAGCCAATTGTAATAAACACCGTGCCATCGGTCGGAATAGAATTTAGATAATCCCCTCTTAACGACTGCGATTGCAGGTTCTGCAAGTGACCTCATATCAACAAACCATTGATTGGAAAGAAATGGTTCAACTAAAGTTTTGCATCGATAGCAGTGCCCTGCGGCCAGTTCGTGCGGGACAATCTTGATGAGAAGACCTTTGTCATCGAGTGCTTTGATCACCGCTTTCCTTGCCTCGAATCTGTCCATTCCTTCAAAAGAACCACCGTTCTCATTGATCTTGCCATCAAGAGTAAGGATATTTATCTGCTTTAAATCGTGTCTTTTCCCAATCTCGAAATCGTTCGGATCGTGAGCGGGTGTTATTTTGACCGCACCAGTTCCAAACTCCTTATCGACATAATTATCCGCGATAACCTCGAATGTTCTGTCAATGAGAGGATGCACAACCTTCTTTCCAACAATATCCGTATAGCGTGGGTCATCGGGATTAACCGCCACAGCTGTATCTCCGAGCATGGTCTCCGGTCGTGTTGTGGCACATTCGATGAAACTACCATCCTCAAGGGGGTATTTGAAATACCAGAGCGAGCTTTGAATCGATTGATGTTCAGCCTCTTCATCGGAAAGGGCTGTTTTACATTTTGGGCACCAGTTAATAATGTAATTCCCTCGATATATAAGCCCTTCTTCGTAGAGGCGAACGAACGCTTCGCGCACCGCCTTTTCATAACCCTCGTCGAGAGTGAATCTTTCGCGTTGCCAGTCGCAACTACACCCGATTTCCTTGAGTTGTTCTATTATCCGGCCACCCTTTTTCGCCTTCCACTCCCAGAGCCTCTCGACGAATGCTTCGCGTCCTATTTCTTCCTTGCTCTTGCCTTCTTTGGCAAGCTCTTGAACGACCATATGTTGAGTGGCTATCCCAGCGTGGTCAATCCCCGGAAGCCAAAGCGTTGAATATCCCTGCATTCTAGCACGGCGAACAAGCACATCCTGAATGAGATTATTCAAAGCATGTCCGATATGCAGAACATCGGTAACATTAGGAGGTGGAATAACGATAGAATACTTTTTGCCCTTTTTCGCCGGCTTATAATATCCACCTGCCTCCCAAAATTCGAGCCATTTGGATTCAGTGGATTTGGGGTCGTATGTTTTGTTTAAATCAGATGACATATTACAAAAAAAATTTGTTAAATTCAAAGGGTTACCAACTCTGTCCCACTATAGATTTTTGAAACTAATCAATACGTATATAATTGTCAAGGCCAATTTCCAGTTCGAGATAATTTGATATTTTCTTTTTTAATTAATCGCAGGCTATTCGGAATTCTCTTTTTTAATCCCCATTCGAGCAGTATATTTATTTAGTATATTTGTTGGTTGTGGCTAACACCTTCGAGCCGCTTAAAATCGCTAAGAGAAAAGAGAATATAATTTTGAGATTGAGTTATATAATTCCTTTGGTTATTCTAGCTATAATTGCTTCGTCTGGCGTGATTCTTATCACAAAAAATCACGGGGCAGGACTCACTCCGGACTCGGTGGGATACATAGCAACAGCAAGAAACCTCTGTGCTGGTGAAGGATTTATCAATGACATAGGTGAACCTCTTACAGCCCAACCACCTATTTATCCGATTCTGCTTG
>JAGLDC010000133.1 GCA_023145965.1 bacterium
CTCGACGTTTCGAACAACCAACTTTATATAATAGACTTATCGCCGTTGGCGTCGTGTACAAATCTGCGGTTGCTCAATTTAAGGAATAATGGACTAAGCATTGGGATAGACCTGTCGCCTTTAGCGTCTTGCGCAAATCTGGAAGAGATAGATCTCTGTTGTAATGAATTAACTTCTATAGGCCTGTCGCCTTTAGCGTCTTGCACAAATCTGAAAGCTTTAGCCCTCTTCTCAAATAAATTAACTTCTATAGACCTTTCTCCTCTGACATCGTGCGAAAGTCTGAGAAGGCTCGACCTTAACGGTAACCGACTCAATACTATAGACCTATTACCTCTGTGGAATTTGTCACTAGAAATACTATCGATTTCCATTAATGATGATTTAGATTCTGTTTCCTGTGCGCAGGTGTGCGATTTTATAGATGAACATCCAAGTTGCGATGTTCCCACGGGCTGGGGCTGCGACCGATAAATCGGCTACGAAGCGCGTGGTGTATTTGAAGTAATTTGTAGAGGAGGGCTGTGCCCTCCCGATGCGCGTATCGGCGTGTGCCAAGCGGGAGCACACGCAGGTGCTCCCCTTAGGAATAAGATTGCCACGTCGCCCTTCGGGCTTCTCGCAATGACGAATAAGTAAAAAAGGGGTGACATAGTTTTCATTTAGATTAGGTTTTGGATGTTATTCGTCCATTGAATTCCGTGGATTGGGTGTAAAAAAGGGCGGAAATCGAGAAAAGACGCGCCCACGCGGGAACCTGGGTGCGAGGAAAGGTGGCCATATGAAAATAGCAATGAAGATCATAGTCGGCGTAGTTATTATAGGGCTTCTTGGCGTATGTGTCATGGCACTTATAGCGGGCGATTTCGTTTTTTATAAATGAATATTAGAACTGTAAAGATGAAGAATTAAAATGAAAAGAAGCAGAACGAGTATTTTTTTACTTACGTTTGGAATATTAGCGTTAATGATTCTTATAACACGAGGTGAGTCCTCAAATTGCAATTCTCTTACCCCTATTAATTCTAATCAAAAGATTGATGGCCAAGGTTGTCCTTTTAAACTCGTATTTTATTCTTATAAAATGGACGAAAACCACTATTATTGTGGATGGACCGCTGATAATGATAAATTCCCACAAGCTCCTTGGATTGCGGATATTGAAGAAATCTGCGTATCAAATGTATCTGGTTTTATCCCCGGCGCTGTTGCAAGAATTCCAGAAAATGCTATAGTTAGCTCTATTTTTGACGATAATAGGTTAATATCGGAGCCATCATTGATATTGATTTTGGATTCTGACGAATCTATAGAGACCATTAGACAAATATTAGGCAATAAAGTATATATATTGAAATATTACAAAAAATATAAGTTTTTATTAGTAGAGGTTCCATGGAATAATATTCAAGAAACCGTTTCTTTGGATTGCGTGTTAAAGGCCCACCCGTGTAACGCGGTTTATGCTTCGCTTAATAGCTCGACCTCTATGACAAATACGAAAAACGTTTGGTTTCAAATAAAAAGAAGGCAAGTTGGATTTGGCATTAGAATTCCATATCTAAAAACTAATCTCGGTAGCGGGGTTGATATTGCCGTAATCGATAGCGGCATTGACAGTCTTCATAGAGATTTCAAAGGAAGAATTGTTAATTGGAAAAATATGCGGGAAGATCGTTTCCCGCTTGATGGACACGGGCACGGCACACATTGTTCTTCAATCGCTCTTGGTAGCGGGGTATCCAGTTCCGATTTTCGTTTCGCCGGTAACGCACGAAACGCAGGATTGATGCCAATAGGAGTATTGGATGAAGGTGGTGGGGGTATAATATCTGATATCATTGACGGTATTGTGTGCGCTACGGATACGAACGGAGACGGCGATACAGGAGACCATGTAGACGTTATTTCAATGAGTTTAGGTATTTATATAGGTAGCGACGGGACAACACCAGAATCAATAGCTGCAAGAGAGGCGGTTAATAGTGGATGTGTTTTTGTAAAGAGCGCAGGGAATCAGGGTCTTTACGGTTACAATACGATTACATCACCGGGTGATGTAGGAGAAGTAATATCTGTGGGTGCTATTGATA
>JAGLDC010000134.1 GCA_023145965.1 bacterium
TCGAGGACTATTTCATGTTCGGCATGGAGTGGAAACTATTCGATGAC
Source organism: bacterium (assembly GCA_023145965.1). NCBI lineage: Bacteria > bacterium. Next base: position 48 of record JAGLDC010000134.1, read on the forward strand.
AAGCTGAAAATCGCGCCCATCGGCGGCGGCATCGAAATAAAAGATTTCGACGCTATCGAGGACAACTATGCCCTTATCTATTCGCCCGAAATAACTTACCATCCGGTTGACAACGCCGATGTCGTGCTCGGCGCAAGAATTATCGACGGCACGGAAACTACCGCATTCGGAAGGCTAAAGGACAGCGACGAAATCTATTTGAGGGTCAAATATAGCTTCTGATCGCGTAAAACTTTGACACTGATTCTTGAGTAATGCCCGTAATTTTTCGACGTGAATCGAACAAAAAAACAAAATGGTCTAATCGACTATACAAGGTGGTGATAAATGAGCGTTAGGATAGTGCCGGTAGATAAAAAAGGGGAATTGAAGGATTTTATTAAATTCCCATGGTTCATTTACAGGAAATATTGGCCGGACTACAATTGGGTTCCGCCGTTGAAAAAGGATATGAAATTCAAATTGGATACCGAAAAGCATCCTTTCTGGAAACACGCTGAGAGAGAGCTATTTCTCGCGTATGACGGCCTCCGGTTAGTCGGCAGGATCGGCGCAATAATCGACCACAATTACAACGAGTTGTGGGACGAAAAGATGGGCGCATTCGGCTTTTTCGAGTGTATAAACGACCAGGAAGTTGCGAATGCGCTTTTCGATGCCGCTGCAAATTGGCTAAAAGACAAAGGAATGACCTTCATTCGCGGGCCGCTGTCCCCTTCGATGAACGACGAGTGCGCTTTTCTTGTAGAGGGTTTCGACAAGCCGCCGACAGTGATGATGCCCTACAATCCGAAATATTATCCCGAGCTCGCCGAGGGTGCCGGTTTCGCAAAAGCGAAAGACCTTCTGGCATTCTATAAAAACGCCGAAACGGGGATTCCGGAGAGATTACAGAAACTCGCGGAGGCATTAAAGAACAAGCCAAATGTGAAGATTCGCAAAATAAATTTCAAAGATATGCACAACGAGATGGTTATTATCAAAGACCTTTACAATAAAAGCTGGGAGAAGAATTGGGGTTTCTCGCCGATGACCGATGAGGAAATGGATTTGATGGGCAAGGAATTGAAACCCATCGCCGTGCCGGAACTCGCACTTCTCGTCTTCGTGAACGGCAAACCCGCCGGAATCGGAGTTACTATTCCCAATTACAATCAGGTGCTCAAACATCTCGACGGCAAACTCGGGCCGATCCAGATTGCGAAGGCGCTGTGGTATCGCAGGAAAATAAACGGCGTCCGTGCGATGGTATTCGGTTTCAAGCCGCAGTTCAGGCGGACGGGATTGCCGATTCTTCTATATTTGGAAACCGAGCAAGCAGGTCGGAGATTAGGCTATAAATGGTGCGAGCTATCCTGGAACCTCGAGGACAACGACCCGATAAATAAATTCGACAGCGAAATAGGCGGGGAAGTCTATAAGCGCTATCGGATATATGAGAGGGAAATATGACATTATCAAATTTCAACAATGTTCTAACATGAAAACTAAAAAGAAATTAGGATTAGTTCTTGGCAGCGGTGGCGCACGGGCACTTACACAAATTGGTGTGCTGAAAGTATTGGAGCGAGAGAAAATTTTGCCCGATATAATCGTCGGTTCAAGTATGGGCGCATTTATTGGCGGCATTTACGCAGCCGGCGTTAGCATCGAAAAAATAGAGCAAGTCGCCTGTAGAACCAGTATGAAATTCACCGGTAGAATGCTTCTACCTGGCTTGCCTACATCGGGTTTAGTAAATCTCGATCGGGTTAGAAATTTCTTGAATGAACTGGGTGCAAATGTCAACATCGAGGATATGAATGTTTGCTTTGCGGCGATAGCCACAGATTTTGCCATCGGGGAAGAAGTTATTCTGAGCCGTGGCTCGCTCATCGAGGCTATTGCTGCAAGCATTGCTATGCCTGTGCTTTTCAAACCGGTTTACTATCAAAATAAATTTTTAGTCGATGGTGGCATCGTTAATCCACTGCCGATTAATGTTGCATACAAGATGGGCGCCACGACTGTTATTGCGGTAAATGTAGTGCATTCACCCGGGATTAGCTTTCAAAAAAAGAATGGAAAGCCTAAACGGAAAGCTATTATAAAAGAAAATTTATCTCGTCTGCGTAATAGCATATTTAAACAAACGAAAAAAATAGACAAACTTAAACATACTGATTCATCACTCGATAATCTGTCAGCAGGAAATGGTTCAAGAGATGAAATACCCTCCTCCCCCGGAATTTTCAATAATATGATGCAAGGGGCTTATGTTCTCGAAAATAGAATCGTTCAATTGCAATTGCAGTTGGAAAAACCGGATATTCTTATTTCGCCGGATATAAGCGATTTCAATATGCTTCATTTTCATCGTGCCAATGAACTGATAGCAATTGGTGAAAAAGCGGCGCAGGAAATGCTGCCGCAAATTAAGGAAATAGCAGAAACCTCATTGGAAAAGCATTATGCTGTATAAAATTGTCAGACTTATCGCATTGATTTTTTTAAAGTTATTTTCAAGGCTGCGGGTTGAAGGAAATAACCGGTTGCCATCCAATGAAGCATTTATTTTAGCTCCTAATCACTTTAGCAATCTGGATGCTTTTATACTATTGGCAGCCGTGAACAGGGAAATTTACACACTCGGCAAAAAAGAACTATTTAAAAATCGATTTTCAAGATTTCTATTTACCGGACTTAATGGTATTTCTGTTAATAGGAAAGGGGTTTGCAATCAAACCTTAAAAACTGCTTTGGATATTTTACAGCGAAATAAGGTTCTTGCTGTTTTTCCCGAAGGTTATGTCAGTGGAAATGGAACATTGGGGCATTTTAAAGATGGCGCTGCCAAACTGGCGCTGGATGCGAAAGTTCCCGTTATTCCTGTTGCCATTATCGGAAGTAACCGACTGCTCCCTTTGGGCAAAAAAATCCCCAGACCGCATCGAGTAATAGTTAAATTTGGAAAACCAATTGTAACAGACTTTTCTAATTCCAATCGTGAATCAATTGAGAAATATACATCGATGATAAAAAATGAGATTTATTTACTTTTGAATCAGGGAAATAATAATGAAAAATTGCTTTAATATCTCAATTAAGGAGATTTTGTGAAAGGATACACAATTGCGGTCTTTGGTGCAATTTTGATAGCGCATATTTTTTCAGGTTGCACGAATAATGACGGCGTGTCCGTGCCAGATAGCTACAACGACCAAGGGAGAGAACTGATTTATGCTGCCGAGCGGATTGAAGGAGAAGATTGTTCAGGCTCATTTGCCGGGCTTGGTTCGACTCCGGATTTTCAAGATGCTATAGACGATGCTATCGAAAATGGACAGGAAAAATATGGCGAGGAGTATGT
>JAGLDC010000135.1 GCA_023145965.1 bacterium
AATAGCAAATCCCTCAAAGGAAACGGTGTATGGGTTGAGGTCAGCAAACTGAGCCCTATGACAGTTGATTCCCGCAATCTCATAGTTCCTGGTGTATCTGTGGGAATGCTAAAACTTGGAATGTCCTATGAAAAGATAATAAAGATATTTGGCGATCCTGTGGACAAATACTACTATCCTGATGCCTCAATCCATGATATACGATACAAGAGCAAGAAAACTGGAAATAGAATAATTTTCTGTTTTGATACTTATGGTAAATGTATTGAGGCAATCTTCACCTCTGGCGCATTTAAAACCGCTGAGGGAATTGGCAGGGATGAATTCAGCATAAACATGCACAGAGACTTATACAACGGTTTTTCCAGGAAATGTTGCCTGATTAATTATGTAAATGTTCGGTATTATGCGAAGGATGGAATTTCCTTTCAGTATTATAACATTAAACCAGGTTCAGGTTACAAGGATTCATGGATACAGGGGTATGTCTCAGTCTATCTGCCTGAGTATAAAGAGCCTCCCCTTTTCCCAATTGGTGTTGGACATTGGCGTGAAAATTGTGGGGCTTTTGCAAGTGGGGAAAGTAGGCGGTAATTCAGGTTGTCCGTCCGCTGTATATGTTCACGAACGGCGAACCGACCGGATTGGCGAAGCAATTTCTGGACTTCATATTTTCCGAGAATGGCCAACGAATTGTGGATGAACTTGGTTACGTGCCGGTAAAATAGGCTATCACGCGGTTATATGCAAGTATAGTGAAACAAGGGAGCATGTGCTCCCTTGTTCACAGAGGGCGCGGAGACGCGTCCTTATTTTCATTGGAAAATTAGCAATAAACAATTAGCAATGCAAAATGGAGAAAGGGAAACACCCCGGCCTGCTGCGCAGGCCACCCCTCTTTGAAAAAAGGGGAATGGGGAGGGGAATTGATCATTCTCTGGGAAGCTTCCAGGCGTTTATTCAGAGGGACGTCCAGATAGAGCCTTTTCTGGTTACATTATCGATGATTCTTTAATAAACGTCTATTCGTTCGACGAACATGAAGATGCGACAATAAATATTCAGGAGATTCTAAGGAAGCAGAAGAGTAAACTCGAAATTCAGAGCATCGAAGCTTTATACCGCGATTTAGACGATAGTGGCTGGGGCGCTGTGCTGAAATCAGGTCCAATAGATAAATATGGCAACTGTAAAATGCATGTTTGCAATTTGCTTGATAGCAGAGAACTTGTGTTTTATGAAAGAGATCAGGTATTCCAAGAAGGCTGTGAGTTAATAGGAAATAAAGTGACACATTTTATGCAAAGCCCTGAGGGAAGCGATTATGTGGCGATTGCTAATAGAATAACCGCAGCGGGATTCGAAGAGAGTTATATTTATTCATGCACTTGTGAAAATGGTTATGAGGCAGTTTTCAATGGAACGGATTTTGATTCCCTTTTTAGTGGGAAAATTCCAAAAATTGAAGCGGTCGGTTGAATGGGCCGCGACGATATTGTTTTTCCAATTCGATGGTATAATCCAAATAATCGTGAGGTCTATAAGGTCGAGTTATATTCGCTAATTATTAACCCTCCATTTGGCTATGGGAAATTTTAGTAATTTGCTATCAATTTGTTTGATGTTAGAATAATTGAAGATGAATATGCTTCTGTACTGCCCCCAAAAAAATCAAGAGCTAAGTTAGGGGAAGAAGTTGATTGACAAAGTTTCTTTCATATTAGTACGGCGTTAAATATTTCATTATCGGGGGATATATCCAACGCAAAGAGTTCGGAACACCAATCTATTTTATACAGGAGCGCTACCAACACAGCTCACCTTCAATCACGCGACTCTATATCGGCATCGAGCGCGAGGAAGTCGAGGAGATCAACTTGAAGGCGATAGGGTAAAAACGAATAAAAAATAGCTGCGACTCTATAAGTTTTTAATTGTTAATAAGTTTTAAATACTAGGTTAATACAATCCATTTTTCCCCAGGCGCTTTGACTGTTATCGACTCGATCTCGAAATATCCGTCTTCTCTACGGACTTCATTAATATTGTCGAGAATAGGGTTCAAATATTCTCTTAACCAGTTAGGATTGTTACCAGCGTAGAGAGTTATTTTCCAATTACGTGCTTTTGACCCGCGAAGGCCTATCTCAACCGAAGCCACCGCCGCACAACGATAAAACGCATTCACTGCTCGACAGATCTCCTTCTCCCATTCTTTTGGGTTTGTGAAATCAGAAGCTAGAACGAATCCTGGTTGAGAAGCATTGTCTAACGGCGATGTTAAATTAGTTCTATTATACCTGTAATTGACTTCGTTGATCCCTTTATCTTCATTGCATATTTTGCAGAGGGTTTGCAAATTCTCAATATTATTGTTACCGCCATAATATCTTGGGGTAATATGGTCGATTTCCAGTAGCCTTTTGTTATCCTCACCACAACAAAGACAATGATAACCGTCACGTTTCTTCATTTGTTCCTTTACTTCTTCACTCGGTTCCCCACCCTGTAGAGGTTCGGTATCAACCGGAATCACTCCTCCTTTATATGGACCACATATTAACCGATTAATCACTGCGTCGATCTGAGTTTTAAACTGCATAAAAGTAGGGTAAAAACTCCTCCAATACCTATCAACGCTAAGTCAAGTCCTAAATTTTCTGTAAATTCATATTAGCTTCATTCTCGATTTCGGTTTTTGTTGGGTTTTCCATTGTTAAATAACGTTTTCCGGTTGACCACTCCTCACTATATTCCATACAGAGCGTCCCGCACATTCGAAGGCAAGCACGAACATTCGGGAAGATCCTAACTACATGCGTTCTACGCTTCAGCTCCTGGTTCACTCGTTCCAGCATGTTTGTGCTTTTAAGCTTTCTACGATGCCTCGCCGGAAATGCATATATTGCAAGCGTATCATCGATAGTCTCCTCGATCCACTCGGCGACATCGGGCCGAACTCGCTCCAGGGCAAAAATCAACTCAGAAGCCTTTCGACGGGCATCTTCGACAGTCTCTTCTTCCCATATCTTCTTGAGCATCGCTAAAAACTTCGACAACTGGTTTGGGCTAAGCTTGTTCTTAAAATTGCGAACATAATGCACCGCGCATCTCTGCCAAACGGCACCGTAGAAATAGCGACGAATAGCGTTCATCAGGCCGCTATGTTGGTCGCTCACAATAAGTTGAACGCCAGATAGACCTCGCATCTTCAACTCCTCAAACATCTCGCCCCAGCTGGTTTCGCTCTCCGAATCGGCACGGGAACGAGCCAATTCCTCGTTCGATTCGTCCGGGCCGATATATCCCATGATTTCGAGGAAAACGTTTGGATTGTCCGCGACTCGCCTGGCAATAAGTGAAATAACCCCGGCGAAACGGCTATCGATTTTGCTTTTGTTCTGTTCGAAGAACACGGCGGGAACAACGCCTTCATCCTGATATGTATATGAGATTGTGCGCAATCTGAGTATGGAAGGCGTGGCCAAAATCTCCACCTCTGGCGGGGGCACCGCGCGAAAGCCGGTTTCGCAACTGTTATCGTCTTCGTCGCTTTCGGCTATGGCGTTCGGCGCGTCGGCCTTGATACTAAATAATACCTCGCCGCCTTTATCGCTCGAATAATAGGCAATGATTGTTGTATTTTCACCGCCATCGAGGCCGGGGAGATTCCAGGTTCTTATCAATTCGCCGTTTGTTTTAAGGTCGAGTGTAAAAGCCCCGCAATTATCGTCGCCGCTATTTTTCACTTCGATTTCGACCAGAGCGCTATCGTCGAGCGCAATCACATCCGGTGTCGCCGAACAGCGAACAGTGAGGTTCGATTCCTTTTCGGGTGGCACGATACTCCCCCGAATCCCAAATTGCAAAGTATTCGCAACCTTTCCGAGGTCGCCGAAGGGCTTGGAATATGTAATGTCAAGCCCTAATCCGGCAAGCTGTGGAATCTCGATTCCGATTCCGGCCCCGAAAGCGGAATTGGACACTCCCGCACGCAGACCGAGCCAATCGCTCAATATATAGCTTTCCACGCCCATGCCGAAAGATAATTCCTCGCCGTCGGGAGCGTTCAAAGCGAACCCAAACTCGCCGGATAGATCTGTTTTGATATTTTCTATCGAATATCTCGAACCAAACCGCAAATCGGTCGGTTCGGCGATTGTCTCTTCTTGCCCAAGCGATGGCGCAATAATGTCCTGAGCGGACAAGCCGAAGCTCAATCTTTCGGAGACCTCGAAAACCGCCCCGGCATCCAGACCGAACGAAGACGCGCCGGTGCCGTCCCGATAGAGCGGATCGTCGAGATCGTCGCCTTCGTTATAGTGGAAATTCGAGCTGTTAAAGCCGTCGAAAAGGAATTTTGGTCTCACGCCGACCGAAAACGGCCCTAAGGCCTTTTTACCGGCCAATCCGATTTCCGTCCGCGAATACATATCCGCGCCGAAAGTCGCTAAAGATAGGCCGAATCCATAACCGCCAAAATCGCGATAGCCCGAAATCTGGCCCCGATAGAGGTTATCGTCGAACCCCATATAAAGCCGGTTATATTCCACGGCATAGCCCCAACCGCGAGACCACCCAGCCGCTGGATTCCATGTCATCGCAGAGGCGTCCTGAATCGATGTCGAATATGCACCGCCAAGGGCAGAACCTCTCACCGGTGAAAACGAAACTGCTAAGCAAGAAAAAACAATTAAACTAACTGCTAAGCTGCATAGGATTCTTTTTAACATTAGACCTCCAAATCCCTATTTAATCCAAACAATACAAAGCTTTCTGTCGCATACAAAAAAACTCAAAATAATTTCAAAAAATCGATGATTCGAATAGAAATGTTTAATTAAGATTGGTAGAAAGATTAGTGCTAACAATGTTTAACGGATTTTAAAACTCATACAAACGAACAACAACTCGATCGCAATGATCCCCAATTACCTCCTTTCGATTTTGAACATTATCTCGTCGATCCCCAGATCCTTTGGTTGTCTTGTTTTGATAGCCATTTCGGCCTCCCTCTGCCGTGGAACAATCTTTCTCTCGCATCCGGCGACCTCCGCCGGTTTACACGGAAAATTCTGCCACAGCACGTTTTAAAATTTCCACGATTCAAAATAATATTACCAGACTCCGTTATAATCCTCCCAACCTTCATGGTCGATTTCCCTTCCTCCGCGAACACCCTCCCGACCTTCGGGAGTATCCTCCCAACGTTCTGGAATACCTTCCCGGCCTCCGGGAGTATCCGCCCGAGCGTTATTCTAAAATACCCTAAACTCATTGTCAACTACCCTAAGCTCCGCGACATTTACCCGACGGTTATCCAGAAATACCCTAAGCACGCTGTCAACTACCCTAAGCTTATTCTGAAATACCCTAAGCATGTTGTCAGCTACCCTGAGCCTTTCCTGAAATGCCCTAAGCATATTGTCAATTACCCTTGCCTTCAAAACGACTTTCCACCCGGATAATACTCTTCCAACTTGTTAAAGAACAACGACTTAGCGT
>JAGLDC010000136.1 GCA_023145965.1 bacterium
CAAATGGGCTATGAGATACTGGAGGCTATCGATTTTCCTTGGCCAATATCCGAGATAGTTTTGCAGCATCATGAAAGACTAGATGGTTCAGGTTATCCCAATACTTTAAAGGGCAAGGATATCCTACTTGAGGCAAAGATAATCGCAGTTGCAGATGTTATTGAGGCTATGTCTTCACATAGGCCATATAGACCGGCTCCGGGAATCGAGGCCGCTCTCTATGAGATACAAAAGAACCGAGGGAGACTATACGAGCCAAAAATTGTAGATATATGCGTTGAACTGTTTCAAAAAGATAGCTTTTCATTATAGGAGTTCTTATGTGTGCGCGATCCGAAAATAGAGGTTTTGAAGATAACAAAAAACCTACAATTGTTGTGGTGGAGGACGATCTAAGTTTGAATAAGCTTCTTCAGAGGATAATAGCCCGTTCTGGTTATAAAGTCACAGGTGCAGACACTGGCCAAAAAGGTATCGATATAATTCTCGCTTCGCGAGATGTATTCCTAATTTTGGATTATTATCTTCCTGACATGAAAGGAGATCGATTTGTGAAAATACTCAGTGAAAAATCCTTTAAAATTCCATTTCTAGTTTTAACTGGTCAGGGTGATGAACAAACAGCAGTCGAAATGATGAAGGCTGGAGCAATGGATTATGTCATGAAAACTCCTGACCTTATCGATTTTTTGCCCGAGATACTCGATAGAGCTATCGAAAAAGTAGAGACAGAAAAAAAACTAGCCTATACTGAAGAAGAACTTCGCACCTTTAATAAAGAACTCGAAGGTAAGGTTAGGCTCCGAACGGCAGAGTTATCCAATGCAAATGCCAGGCTAAAGGAAGAAATTACTACCCGCCAGCAGGTAGAAGAAAAACTCAGACAGACTATGTCTGATCTGGAGATATCCAACCAAGAACTCGAACAATTCGCATATCAGGCATCACATGACCTTAAAGAGCCGATACGAAAAGTCTATGCCTTCGCTAAACTACTAAAGTCTTCTTTTAATGGGACTCTCACCGAGGACCAAATCGAAAACTTTACTTTCATGATAGATGGTGCAGAGCGAATGATAAAGCTTATCGATGGGCTTCTTGTCTATTCCAGAATTACAAGTAGATCATTGCCTTTTCACCAAACAGATTTAGCGGAGATTATTGATAATGTGATTCGGTTCGATATATCTGAATTAATTCGTGAGACTGAAGGGCACTTGACAATCGTTGGAGATTTGCCAAGTGTATCCTGCGATAAAATACAAATGCAGGAGTTGTTTCAAAACTTGTTATCTAATGCATTAAAATTCCATCGAAAAAATGAGGCTCCACGAGTGCAGATCTACCTAAGTGAATTAGATAATTGTTTTGAAATCAACATAAAAGATAATGGGGTTGGGATTCTTAATCCATCTAATGACGATATATTCACCATGTTCACAAGGTTGAATTGGCGAGAATACAAGGGGAATGGTATCGGCCTAGCCGTTTGTAAGAAAATCGTTGCGAGACACGGCGGAGAGATTGGTTATAGAGAAAATCCTGATGGAGGATCGATTTTTTGGTTTACACTACAAAAAACATAGATTAAAAGGAGATAGGATGGAAAAACAAGGCGCCAAATTAACTAGAGTCCTTATTTGCGACGACGATCCGGCCGACCGTAAATTGATAAAGCGAATACTTATAAAAATCAGAGATAGAAAATTCAAGATCACTGAAGCCGAAAGAAAATGCGAAATTGAAAAAGCCCTGGCTGAACAAGAATTCGACCTGATATTACTCGATATGGCCATGCCTGAGAAATCAGGTAAGTTATGGCTTTCAGAGATTGTCGATAAGGAAATCGCGCCAGTTATTGTTATCACTGGCCATGGTGAGTTGGAGGATAGCTTCGAAGCTATGCGTCATGGTGCCTACGCTTATATATCGAAAAATTGGCTATGTGATTTTGAATTGGGGCTCTCGACGATAAAAAGAACTGTTCTTTACACACTCGATCAGTGGAAACTGGAGTGCGATCTTGATGAACAACTCAAAAGCTTAAATGGTAAGGCTAATATACTCATTTGCGACGATGATCCAGGCGATATTAGGATCATTAGGTCGTATCTTAATCAACTAAAGAAGCTAGATGTAAATATTGATGAAGCGACTGACTGCGATCAGATCGAGAATTCAATTAATAGCAATAAATACGATGTCATTTTCATGGATCATTCAATGCCCCATAAATCCGGTATCGAGTGGGCCGAGGAGATTCTGAAGAGAAAAGTAGCACCAGTTATAATGATCACATCACACGGTTCTGAGGAATTGGCTGTTGAAGCACTAAAAATCGGAATATCGGACTATATCTCTAAGGATCTGCTTTCAGCAAATAGACTTTACAAGGCGCTTTGCGCCGTTTTATAATTATAGAAAGGACGGGCCGGCAAGTCCCCCCACGTTGAAGCAACCCGGCTTGGAGGAAATGCCCGTCCTTAAAATATTAGATATCCTCCTGTAGCAGTCCCCGCTCTTTATTATTAGGAACGGGGACATTTTTTATCATAGGAAATGTCGAAGCACTAAAACCGGAAATTAAAGAAAATAATGCGTTTGCGCTTAACTTATAAAACGGTAGCGTTGCAATAAATGGGTCT
>JAGLDC010000137.1 GCA_023145965.1 bacterium
GTATATGCAGGCGAATCTTCGAGCAAAATAACATCGGCAAATAGCGACACACAGGAAACTAATAGGAGAAGGATGAATCTTTGTCTCAATTCTACCTCAATTCGATAGTTTTAGCAATTATGCTGATTTCCATACTAAAGTCAATAAGGTTCGAGTGGGGTGCACAAGATGATCAGAAAGGCATCCAATAGAACAATAATCCGAATTATTCCAGATAAACGATTCGTTTCAGTCGGCAGTTGTGATCAATCATTCTATCGAGTTCGGATTAACCGCCGCTTAAATCTGCCTTCGCGGAGATCTTCGGTTGAATTTCATACCGCCCCCGCGCTGTCACGCCCCGCTTTGATGAACCAAAGGCCGGCGCGAGGGTCCCGGAAGTTGGGCTATAGGGAGAGTCCGTGCGCAAGAAAATTAGGCACTCGCACGGAGCGTGACGGCCGGAATGGCGGGAAGTAAAAAAATGAAACCGCAAACATACCTCTTGCATCCTTCAATCAACACCTTGACAGTGTGCATCCGAGAAGATATATTAACCGAGTTAATTAATTACAGGATGTAAAATGTCTAAATTCAACGAAATATTAAAGAGAGTATTCGGCACCGCAAGCGATAGGGAAATTAAAAAGCTGATACCCATAATCGAAGAGATAAACTCGATAGGTGAATCGTTTAAATCTATATCTGATAAGGAATTACTGGTTAAATCCGAAGGATATAAAAAGAAGATAGGCGAATACACACACAATTTAACTGAAGAACTCGAACAAATAGAAATCGATTTATCTACAGAATTGGGCGAAGAACTTCGAGAAAAGGCGGAAACCCGGAAAGAAGAGCTGCAAAAAGAACTTCATGACGCCAATCGACAAGTCCTTGAAGAGATACTTCCTGAGGCTTTCGCACTTGTGCGCGAAGTATGTTATCGCTTGACAGCAAAGGAATTCTTCGCCGCTAGCCAAAGAATGACATGGGGTGACAATGTATCGGAATTCTATCAAACCGAGGATTTCAAATGGGAAGAACGCACACCACCCGGGTATTCCAAGAGATGGACAGCGGAACTCCCCGAAAAAATAGCTCATCCTCTAACAAATAGTTTCACCCTCGTTCGTTTTGAAGATGGACAAATTTTTCGAGCTGTTATACCATTCGATGTCCAAATTATCGGTGGGATAGTTTTGCATCAGGGGAAGATTGCGGAAATGGCAACAGGCGAGGGAAAAACACTTGCGGCGGTTTTTCCTGTATTTCTAAATGCACTCACCGGCCGCGGTGTTCATGTTGTTACTGTTAACGATTACCTCTCCCAACGCGATTCCGAGTGGATGGGTCAAATTTATAATTTCCTCGGCCTCTCAGTGGGTTGCATTCAACACAGTGTAGAACCGCATACACCCGAGCGCAAAGCTCAATACGATGCCGATATCACATATGGCACAAATAATGAATTCGGCTTCGACTACCTTCGCGACAACCTCTCTAGGCGTAAAGAAGAACGCGTCCAACGAGAATTCCATTTTGCAATCGTCGATGAGGTTGACAGCGTTCTTATCGATGAGGCGCGGACACCACTCATTATATCCGGGCCGGTAGAATCGAAAATCCACGAAACTTTCTCAAAATACGAACCCGGAGTCCAACAACTTGTCCGAAGACAAATGTCACAATCAACATCGCTTCTCAATGAAGCCGACAACGACCTTAAAACAGCAGGCTTCTTCGAAGAATCCAGCAATCAAAATAAAGATGTTATCTACAGCGCCGGCGAAAAACTCCTCATGGTTAAGCGTAGCACGCCTAAGATAAGCAGATTCCTGAAATTCCAAAAAGAGCAGGGCATTGCAAAACTGATCCAGCGCATCGAGGCCGACAAAATGCGCGACAAAATTTTGCACGAAGTTGACGAACTGCTCTTTTTCTCGGTAGATGAACAAGAGAACTCCATCAACCTCTCAGAAAAAGGACGTAATTCCCTAGATAGCCGTAATCCCGAGATTTTTGAGCTCCCGGACATTACTACAATAGTCTCTGAGATCGAAGGAAACGAAAATTTAGATGAACCTCAAAAGGCCGAAGAGAAAAAAAAGGCTTATTCGCTCTATTCCGAGCGCTCGGTAATCAACCATGCCATAAGCCAGCTTCTGAAGGCGCATATCCTCTTTGCGAAAGATGTCGATTATGTTGTCATGGATGGTAAGGTCATTATAGTTGACTCTTTCACCGGAAGACTTATGCCCGGAAGGCAGTTCTCCGACGGACTCCATCAGGCCCTCGAGGCAAAAGAAAATGTTCGAGTGCAATCCGAAACACAGACCATAGCAACAATCACACTTCAGAATTATTTCCGTATGTTCGATAAGCTTGCCGGTATGACCGGAACAGCTGAAACCGAGGCCAATGAGTTTTGGGAAATATATAAATTAGATGTAGTCGTTATTCCCTCTAATCGTCCGATTCGCAGAAATGATTTTGAAGATCAGGTCTATATGACCCGAAGAGAGAAATTCAATGCAGCCCTCGATGAAATAGAATATTGGCATAAAAAAAACCGTCCTATCCTAGTTGGAACTGTCAGTGTCGAGGTTTCAGAAACTCTCTCGCGCATGCTTTCGCGGCGTAATATTAGCCACCATGTCCTGAATGCGAAACAACACGGCAAAGAGGCCATAGTCGTTGCCGAAGCTGGAAAACCAGGTGCCGTAACAATCGCAACTAACATGGCGGGCAGAGGAACAGATATCAAACTTGGGCCTTCTGTTGTCCGCTGCCTCGAGGGATGCCATTTACTATCCAGCCTTCCCGATAGCAACCTCGTTGCCGATGGCGAATGGACACTTGGCGAATGCAGGGCTGAAGTCCCTTGCGGCCTACATATCATTGGCACCGAGCGTCACGAATCGAGGCGTATCGACAGACAGCTTCGAGGCCGTAGTGGAAGGCAGGGTGATCCCGGTTCTTCCAAATTTTATCTATCACTCGAGGATGACCTTATGCGGCTGTTCGGCTCTGAGCGTGTCGCGATGATAATGGACAAACTAGGCGCCGAAGAGGGTGAGGCCATAACCCATACACTAATTACAAAATCCATCGAGAGGGCTCAAAAGCGCGTCGAGGCACAAAACTTCGCTATCAGAAAACATCTCCTCGAATACGATGATGTTAATAACACCCAACGCGAAGTCATTTATACCCTTCGAAATAAAATTCTCGATGGTGAAAACCTTAAGGACAAATTCAAATCGATAATCAACGAGCATATAGATAACCTTATCTCCAACTATACCGATCCAGGAACCCCTTCAGAGGATTGGAATTGGGATGAGCTTAAATCGGAATTCTCCAGGACCTTCCTTTATGCCTTCGAGCCAAAAGGAGGCATCGAACCCAAGTTCAAACAAATTGACCTTCGCGATGCTCTTGAAGATACTGCACTTGAGGCTTACCAAAGGCGCGAGCAGATGCTTGGGTCTGATGTTATGCGTCAGCTCGAACGCTTTGTCCTTCTTATGACTATCGATGGGCAATGGCGAGAGAACCTCTATGCACTCGACAGTTTAAAAGAAGGTATTGGTCTCCGTTCATACGCACAAAAAGATCCCCTTGTCGAATATAAGCGTGAGGCTTTTGAGCTTTTCGCCGATCTTCTCGACCGAATCAATCGGACATCCTTAGAGCGGCTTTTCAAAGCACAGATTGCGCCTCCTTCCCCTCAAGCTCATCAAAGAGAACAAAATATCAGGGAAGTTCACTCTACTAAAGCTGGTTATGGTGTATCGGCCTCCGGCCAGGGCGCGACAATACCCCCCCCTCAACAACGAGGACAGTCCCGAAAACCAAATGCTAAAGCGCCAATTATCAAAGAGGAAAAAGTAGGAAGGAATGATCTATGTCCATGCGGCAGCGGCAAAAAATACAAAAAATGTTGTGCGTTGCTGGATTAGGTTTTGATAAGAACCCGTTTCCCAGTTTCCGCGCTTTCAATGGCACCGAACACCATGGCCAGACTTTTGATGTTATCCGCCGCCTGAG
>JAGLDC010000138.1 GCA_023145965.1 bacterium
AGTGGTCAGCATTAACTCTTTTATTTCAAGATTATCACGGAACATGGCCGTTCCAATCCGCGAATAACCCCAAACGGGATCAAACTCGGTTACGCGTCGCTCGCCATGTCCAACTAAGAAATAGACCACCGGAGTCTCGCCTTGCACCAATCCTTGAATTGCACTGGAAAAAGCTTGTTCCCCTTTAAAGGCGGAAAGGACTGGTTTTTTTTGACCCTTAACCTGAATGACATTCGCTAAGTCCGATTGCTTCACTACTTTATTTTTTCCATCCACGGAAAATACAATCACCTGCGCTTTGGTTAGGCCATATTTCTCCGCAAGTTTCTTCGTTCGCGCTAAATCGTGAACCGGATCGATCCACTCAACATAAATATTTCTTGATCGATATTGATACTCTTCCAGGAGGTTCTCAATATCCATATAGAGCGCACTTTCTTCCTGGAAAAGAACCGAGATATCAACGCGATCCTCGAGGCCTTCCAATAGATTAATCGTTTTTTCAGATAAGGAATAATACTTCCGACCGCTTAAATCGATACGGAAAGGGTTGGTTAAGGCAATCACGTTAACCAATAACACCACCACCAATGCAAACACCACCGAGGTGATGCGATTTAACTTGGATAATAATCGTTTCATCTATATTTCTTTCACTAATACGGTTAAAAGCAAAATTATGCTCGATTAAACTCAACCACTCGAATGGACGCAAACAGAACCCAAATCGTGCAACTTAAATAAAGGACGACCGTCCGGCTATCCACAATACCTCGTGCGAAATCAAGCATATGAGCTGAGGAAGAAAAATATTGTCCCACAATTCGCGCTGAAGGACTCGCCGCCGTATAAGCCATATAAGCCCCCATCAAAAACGTGCCGAACAAAATCGCAAATCCAGCAATTGCGGCGACAATTTGGTTCGAAGTTAAACTCGACATTAAAAGTCCGATGGAGATATAGAATGCCCCCACAAGCATTACCCCAAGCGCTCCAGCTTGCAATGCCCCCACATCAGGAAAGGGTAAATTACCCATTGGACTCAATCGGCTTTGAATATAGGCATACGCAAAGATCGGCAACCACAATACGGTATAAAAAACTAACGCCCCGAGAAACTTTGCGATGACCAATTCAGGAACCCTTAGCGATGTAGTCAACAACGCTTCCAGCGTGCCAAGCTTCCGCTCCTCTGCAAATAAGCGCATGGTGATCAAAGGAACTACCACCGGCAGACTAAAGCTAACCAAAGGACCTCCAAACATCCATTGCGTTGCCATCGTCAACGGCTCCCCATTGGCCAGCTGATAAAGCAACAGCATAAAATTTCCGCCGGTCAACACCCAGAAAAAGAACATCACAACAAATGCAATCGGTGAAAAAAAGCAGGTTCGAAGCTCTTTCTTCAATAAACTAAAAAACCGATTCATTTCATTTCCCCAGAACGTTGAGTCAATTGCACAAAAGTCTCCTCTAACGAATGTTCCTGTTCTGAGAGCTCGCGCAACGCCCATCCTTCGGAAACCGCAAGTTTAAAAAGAACGACGCGCATTTCAGAAGATTCCGCTTCAACTTCAACCCTAATCCAACCTCCGAACAAGGTGCTCGAATTTGAAACATTCATCCCACCCCTCGAATTAATTTTAGACTCCACCTCGTCGAGTTCGGCCATCACCTCCATTTCGATGATGGAACAGGTATGCAATTTTCGATGCAGATTTTCTTCGGTATCCGCTGCAATAATCTTTCCTTCATTGATAATCAGGATCCGTTCACAGATCGCCTCGACCTCTGGGAGAATATGCGTACAAAGAAGAATCGTATGTTTCTCAGAAAGCTGTTTAATTAATTCACGTACTTGGCGAATCTGATA
>JAGLDC010000139.1 GCA_023145965.1 bacterium
TGCAGATCGTTGCCCGGCTACTCCTCGCGGTGCGCGTGTAGATGATTCAGGTTGTCCGGTTGATTCGGATAGGGATCAGGTTGCGGATTTCAAGGATAAATGTCCAAAAACACCCGAAGGTTGTATTGTCGATGAGTTCGGATGCCCATTAGACAATGACAATGACGGTGTCTGTAATGGTGTCGATAAATGTCCCAACACTCCAAAAGACGTTGAAGTTAATGAAGATGGTTGCCCGAAAGCCAAAAAACTCAGGAAGGGTGAATCTATCAGGGTCAAAGTTTACTTCGAAACAGCGAAATGGGATATTACACATCAAGGCACTAAGGATCTTCAAGAGGCATATCGTATTCTAAAGGCTTATCCTGAAATGAGGGTATTAATTGAAGGGCACACTGATTCTAAGGGCACCGATGAGTATAATAGGGAACTGTCGATCAAGCGGGCTAAGAGTATTAAGAGTTGGCTCATTACTCAAGGCATAGCCGATAACCGTCTCGAAACCATCGGTTATGGTGAAACTCGTCCGGTGGATACGAATGAAACACCGGATGGACGCGCCAATAACAGGCGTATTGAATTCAGATGCATCGAAGGATGTGCCGAAGATATAGAAATAGAATAGTGATAGTGAAATCTAAGCTTATTGTTTTCTTCCTACTTTTAATTGGGGCGGCGTTGTTTGCCGCCCCTCTAAAGGATATTGTTCCGGTGGCTGATTCTGTTCGAGCTGAACCAGATTCACTTCTCAGGCCGCCCCAACTTATTTTGCCTGTTCAACCTGAAAGACATATCATTCCGTGGCGTTTGGCTGTCTATTCGGGAATTGTTGTAAGTGCGGCCGGTTTTTGCTATTCTCGAATGGATGATTGGTGGGGAAACGATTATGGTCCGTTTCATATAAAGCATGATGATTGGAATGGCGACAATCTGATTCAAACGGATGAAATAAGCCATATCTTTGTCTCATATAGAATTACTCAGGCTACAACTGGTTTAGCTAATTGGAGTGGTATAAAACCACCAATATCTAGGATTATCGGTGGCTGCTTGGCTGGATCGATCATGTTGTTCGTCGAATATCCGGTCGATGCACATAATCCAGTGCAGGGTTTTGGATATTCTGACATGATAGCCAATTCATGTGGGATAACTTTTGCGTTAGCACGAAATAAATGGCCTGACCAACTCTCGAGATTCGACATTCGATTTTCTATCAAATCAACCGTGGGCATTTCTGATGAGATAATAGCGCAAACTCTTGCGCAAAACGATAACTATATATACTGGTTAACCGTTAATCCCCTCGAAGATTATCCTTTTCATTTCGGAGTGGGATATTCCGCCAACCACGATAACCCAGATTTCATAGCTGAACGCGAGATATATCTCGGTTTTGGGACGAGTCTCGCCGAATTAGCCGGACTTATAGATACCAAATGGGAAAGAGATCTACAAACCTTGAGTTTTTACGAGCTTTCGTTTAATTTTAGGATTCATTGATGAATGAACATATATTAACTTCAGACTTTGGTTTAATATTTTAAACTAATATTAAGATATTACTTGTTTTACATTGATCTGTAATTATAATTCCAATAACTATGGCTTTGAAGGAACATAAAAGCGTTTTTATCGAGACACTCGGATGTCCAAAGAATTATATTGATTCTGCGGTTATGGCGCATTATTTGCGTGGTTCCGGATGGAAACTTGTTGAACATCCTAATCAAGCTGAAATGATTATCGTCAATACTTGTGGCTTCATCGAAGACGCAAAAACGGAGAGTATCGAAGCTATTTGGAACTACATTCGAGCGAGAGAAGATGGGAAGATTGAATATCTTTTAGTCACTGGATGTCTTGCCGAAAGGTATAGCGAAGTTCTAAAAAACGAAATGCCTCAAGTCGATATTGTATTTGGCAATCGCGACCAAAGTAAGATAATTCACGCTTTGGAACGCGCTAGAAATTCGAGTTCGAAACCATTTGTATCGACACCGAGAGATTATCTTACAAATTGGTATGAAA